>CAYUYB010000014.1:0-17327 GCA_964449025.1 uncultured Desulfobacteraceae bacterium | reverse complement strand
CAATTACGGAGATATTAACCACCGGGAAAACGGAGAGGAATATATCCAGTGCGGGGCTGTAAAGGGTAAGGAAGGTATCCGGCAGGGGTGCGGGAAACTCATCCCCCTCAAGACCTTCCTCGACAATTTTCATGTCTGTCCCGAGTGCGGCTATGCCTACACGCTCGGAGCGGAAGGCTGGATAGATTGCCTCGCCGATACCGGAAGTTTCCATGAGCTTTATCGAAACCTGACTGTTGATCAGCTATTCAATGAGGATCAGATAACTGATTATTACAGGGACTTTCTCAAAAGACAGGAAGGGAGATCCCACTTTAAAGAATCCCTTGTGGTGGGCAGCGCTAAGGTTTACAGCCTGCCGGTAGTAATGGCCATAAGTGAATTCTATTTCTGCGGCGGCTCCATGGGGGTCGTTTTCGGAGAGAAATTCAGGAGGGCCGTGGATTTCGCTATACAGGAAAAACTGCCATTGCTGAGCCTCTGCTGTTCCGGCGGAGCCAGGCTATATGAAGGCATATCGGCCCTAATGCAAATGGTAAAGACGATCGAATCCATCAACCGCCTTAAACGACATAATCTTCCGTATATATCCATCCTTGCAGATCCTTCCACAGGAGGGGCGATTGCCAGTTATGCCGCACTTGGGGATGTCATAATCGCTGAGCCGGGCGCGTTGGTCATCTTCACGGGCCCCAGGGTTATGAAGTCGAGGGGATTTGAAGTAGACGAGCGCCTTGTCAGATCCCAATCCCTTTACGAGCTTTCAGGTTACATATACAACAATCCGGATTATTATCACAACATCAGGGGTATACAGGAGATATGTGAAAGGAAGAATATGAAGATGTCGGTTGCCAAATTCCTGGAATTTTACGAAAAGAACAACCACCGAAACAGGAAGAGGGGTCGCAACAGCTATTAATCTTCCTTGGTGGGGGAAGATTCTCTTGACAGGAACTCTCTCAGGGCGGGGCGCATATAGACCCGGCCCAGGTCAAAAGATGCCAGCGCCTTTGCCAAAACCAGCATCTTCTCCTCGGCGCCAACCTTCGAGTTCACAATGAGGATATCTTCTCCTTTTACCCTGCACAGACCCCCCGGCGAAAAGGTCCCCTCTTTTTTCAGCTCCTCGTACCTCACCTTTACCCCAAGTCTGCGGGCCAGATCCTCAAGCTGTTCAATAATCTCCTTTTCATCCATACCCGTGTCTGCTCGTTTCATGGTTTCACCTGACTGGCAATTTGGCTAATGGTCATTGGTTATTGGTTAGATCGTTAATCGGCTAAATCGCATTAACGGATATCTGATCTCACAGGCGATGTAAGACCAGCCAGGGGGTTCCCCGGCCGTGACCGAAGGACTAACCCACCCGGCCTCCAGCGCGTCGACATGAACTCTTCGACATGTCTCATGGCCGAGAGGCAAAGTCCTAGGACAATATCGAATTACCAAAATTCCAATGACAGAGACAACCACTTTTTTCAAATCATATAACCTAATCGTTGGTGTTTGGGAAATTTGAATTTTGAATTTCGTATTTGCTTGGAATTTCGATATTCGAGTTTAGTATTTAATCAGTATTTCGGTATGCGGATTTTAAAACATGTCAGAAATATTCAATCTGAAATCCCATCTTCAATCAAATCTAAATTCATACAGTTAAATGCATCCCGTAATTGGAATCGGGGGTTTCCATCTACATCAATGAAGACCCCTCATCATCTCTATAGGCCCTCTTTTTTAGAAGGGCCTTGATAAATCCATATACCGACAAAAGGGCGGCCAAGAAGAACAATATCTCATAGATATTGTTTAAAAGGAATCCAATAAATGTGGCCCTCTTTTTGAGATTATCATACCATCTGCCTTCAAATTCATCAAACGAGATAGAATATGATTTCAGTATGGCCGATTCAATCCCGTCCCCCTTTTGTAGATAGTCCAGCAGGGTTAAAATCCCATTGAGCCCATATTCATGGATTATGTAATCCGTCACGCTTTTGCTTTGGGCGTAGGCCAGTATCAGTTGTTTTTCATCCCGGGGGAATCCCCGATCAAGGCTCTTCAAACCCATGTATCGATTTGAGAGGGCAATCTCCTCAAGAACCGAGTCTCTATTCATGAGGATATCGGCAACCCCGCCGCTTACCCACTGGGCCACACCTTCATCCAGCCACCGTGGAATATTGCCTTGGGGTATATATCTGTGCAGGAGAAGGTGGCATAACTCATGTTTAATAGTAGATTCAAAGATGAAGGGATCTGTTTTCATGCTTGAATAATCAACAACCATCAGATCCTTTTCCGGCACCGCGTATGCCACTATTAATCCATTTCCCACCATCCTCTGGAACGTATCTTTATCCCCGACTAATAACAGGGCGGGGATAAAATCAATCCGCCAAACCAGGGTCTTCTCAAGATCCCTTTTAATAAAAGGATAGATTTTAGCAGCCTGCTCGGCGGCCGATCCGAGCCCTTGGTGGAAAAAGACGGTCAAACCCTCTTTCTGGAGCAGAAGGATATCTGAATCCCGCGCGTAAACCGGCTTGATAAGGAGGAGGAAAAGGAGGGATCCAAAAAGGAGGCCTTTACACCAGGCAAAATGATAATTTGTATTATCAAACATGGTTCTTTTTTGGTTTTAAAAGTCGTTCACTACAGGCAGGCAAAAACAAAAAGGTCCTCCGTCGGGGCGGGCACGATCCCCCCTGGAGGACCTCTATTCTATATAAGCATGAGTTTTTTACTTTACCGCATCTTTTAAGGCCATGCCGGGCACAAATTTGGGAACCCTTTTCGCCTTTATTGTCATCTCTTCTCCGGTTTGGGGATTCCTTCCCGTTCTGGCCTTCCTTTTGTCCACCTTGAATGTCCCGAAACCAACCAATGTGACGGTCTCTTTCCTCTTCAGGGCCTTTGAGATATTCGAGAAAACGCAGTCCACCGCCGCCTGTGCCTCTTTCTTGGTGTTCAATACCTTAGCAACCTCATTCACCAGATCACCCTTGTTCATCTATTTTCCTCCTTTCTGAAATTATGTAAACTATTCGTCTCGTGGGTGACAATAGAAAAAAATAAACGAAATATCAAGAATAAAATGATAATAAAAACATATAAGAGACCTGGAAATATACGGGTGACTTGATTAAGCGATCTTTTTAAGGTATACATAAGATTCAATATGCCAATAAAGGTCAAAGGTGGATTCGGTCAAAAAGATGTCCACACTAAAATCTATTCAATCAATCAACGATGTCAACAAGACAGGGAGATGCCTGGCCTGCGGATACGCGGGTATTACACCCGGAAGAAGATATTGTTCCAGCGCGTGCCGCAAGCAGATGTTGTGGGTGCTTTCTCTTTCCAAGGGGTTTCTCAGGGCCTTTAACACCAGATACGCATCGTTTTCTTTTGACAACGATCACGTTGTTCTGGATATCCTGCCGGGTTGGTCAAAAGAGATTTCGAGGTTCGTCCAGAAAAGGACTAGCGGTAAAAAACCGGCGGAAGACCTTAAGGATCTCGTTCTCGGATACGGACGAGAATGGTATGATATTATTGATAATAATAACTCCAAGAGTTACGCGTCACTTTTCCTTCTAAAGAAGAACTTCAACGGAGATATCACTGAGAGGGCCATCAGGCCGAATAACAGGCTTCGTCCAAGGTTTTCGAAACAAGAAAAGGAGTCGATAAAGCTCCTCCACCTTAAGTTAGACGAATTGGTTACTGAAAAGCATACGGAAAGGATAAGGTCCGCGTACAAAAAAATGGCAAAGATCTATCACCCGGATATGGGCGGAGACGCGGAAAAATTCAAGAGGTTGAATGAAGCGCATCAGCAGATGCTGCTGTGGGCTAAAAATCCGCAGTACACGTCCAGGAAGGCCCTTGTTGATTGCTGGTCCTACGATTCGTCAACCAATAGATGGACTCCGCCCTTATAGATTTTCCCTTCCGGTCCTGTCTTTCCGGACAGGGCCCATTTTATCAGCCAAGACTGGGGGTGAGATATCGTCGGTGAATTCCATGTATGTGTCGGTAAAAAAGATCCTTGAAAGGACCGCCATCGAGGGCTCGGCACCTTGCAGGATAGATTCCGGCGGCACATGGGATATCAAGGCTATGGCCCTGCCGTTCGAAAAGATTCGCCCCGCCACCTTAAACATGGCATTAAATCTGAGGACTACCGTTGTTCTTTCTCCTTATAAAAGGGGATGGATAAAGATTCGTTCGGAGGGTTTCGCCCACGACGAAGAACAGGATGCCGATAGGCTTGTTTTTGATTCGTCTTTCGGGCCTTTCTTTGCCGCCATCAGCCATTTCGGGTTTCATGGTCTAGCCGCCAATATAGAGTCTGATTCTCCGGTAAAATCGGCCCTCGGTGGTTCCAGTACGGCCCTGGTCGCCCTTATCAAAGCCCTTTCAAAACTAAGGGTATCCATGGGGGCAAAGGGTTCGTCCGATAAAGATATCCTTCACCTCGCGTACCATCTTGAAGACGGGATAAGCGGCGGAAATTGCGGCATCCAGGATCAGGCTGCCGCTGTTTATGGAGGCGTGAACCTTTGGATATGGAATTATGGGAAAAGAGGATGCCCTTTAAAGAGAAGATCTTTGCTGAATAAAAAGGGGGAAAAGGAACTCTCAGATCGCGTCATTGTGGCATACAGTGGAGAAAGCCACGCCTCTGCCCGTGTCAACCTGAACTGGGTCCGGGGATTTGTGGGAGGAGAAAGAAGAACACAATGGATTCAATTAAATGATATCGTAAAAGGCCTGGCAAAGGCCATAGAACACAGAGATTGGAAGACTGCCGCGACGCTTTTAAGAGAAGAGATGGGGGTCCGGAGAGAGATCACGCCCGAGGCCCTGATCCCGATTACTCAAAGACTGATCGACCTTGCTGAAGATGCGGGATGTGGTGCCAGATTTGCCGGGGCAGGGGCAGGAGGTTGCGTATGGGCGATTGGAGAACCAGACCGCATCGTGCGCCTGAGGAGGAACTGGGAAAGAGAACTTGCGCCGATCAAGGGTGCCGGGGTTCTGGGCTGCGCCGTGGATCATTACGGCGTGAGATGATGCAAAGACTACCGGAAGACAGCCCTCCTTAATACGGTGAGCTTTTTAAGACGACAAGCGTAGCCCATAGGGCAGGACGTGAGGCGCAAGGCGAAATCAGCTCATAGCTGATAGCTCACGACTCATTGCTCATTGCTCGTTGCTCATTGCTTATAGCGTGAGGAGTGAGCTGTGAGCTATCAGCCATGAACTATATGCTACTCTGTAACCGCTTTCATATTGAGCGAACATGTGGTATATAGAGTTGTTATGCAGGAGATCCATCCTTGGCCATGGGACAAATTATGAAAAAAACCGGGATCGTAAAGGACATGAGATACCTTGATCATTTCATGGGACAATATCACCCCGAAAGCCCCAGACGTCTTGAGGCGATCTATGAAATGCTGGACGGCCCGGACATGAAGGATAGTTTCAGGGATATCCCAGCGAGAAAGCCTGAAAGGGAAGACCTGCTGCTGATCCATTCGCCGGATTATGTGGACATGCTGGAGGCAACGGATGGTTTGGATAGCACATACCTGGATCCGGATACCCAGACATCCGCGGGCTCCTACAAAGCGGCGCTTTTGGCCGCCGGCGGTTTGTGTGAGGCCATAGCCATGGTCAATTCCGGTGAGATCCAAAACGCGTTCGCCCTTGTCAGGCCTCCCGGACATCACGCAGAGAAAGACAGGGCCATGGGCTTTTGTCTTTTCAATAATATAGCCATAGGAGCCAGGTATGCCCGGAAACATCTCGGGATCAAGCGTGTCCTGATAGCGGACTGGGACCTTCATCACGGTAACGGCACGCAGCATTCCTTCGAGGATGATCCTTCCGTCCTTTATTTCTCAACCCATCAATATCCTTATTATCCGGGAACCGGAGCTAATAACGAGGCGGGGACAGGCAAGGGAAAAGGATTTACCATCAACGTGCCTCTATCGCCCGGGTACGGGGATAGCGAATATATTGCCATATATAATAGTATCCTGAGGCCTGTTGCGCTTGAATTCAATCCTGAAATAATCCTGGTATCAGCTGGTTTTGATACATATAAGGGAGATCCCCTGGGAGGGATGCGCATTACTTCAAACGGCTTCGCGGGCTTAACGCGATCTCTCATGGAGATGGCAGACGCATGCTGTGCCGGAAAGCTGGTCATTACCCTGGAGGGAGGATATCACATCCAGGGCCAAAGCGATTCCGTGAAGGCGGTATTGATGGAACTTTCAGGAATGACATATACCGACTATAGTATATCGTTGTCCGGGGCCGACAAGCAGCTCCTTCGCAATGCCGTCGCTCCTGTTAAAGAAGTCCATAAACAATACTGGAATAGCCTTTAGCAGCTGTCTTTATGAGCGCCCGTCAATCGGCCTTATAATATAACTAGGGTCTATCCAAAAACATACGTTTTTTGACGGACGCCATCAGCACTCAGCAATGAGCCTGTCGAAATCAGCTTGACAGATTAAAAACAGAGCCTTCGCTGAACGCTCATCCCTGACGGCTGAAGGCCCCATCCGGGAATAGGCTATTTCTGGATGGAAACTAACTAACATATGATTACGGGACATGGGTAAGAGGGGTCGATTCGGTAAATATGGGGAGATTAAAAGGCTTGAGCGGCTTCGCGATGCGAGGAGCGCAAGACCCGTATCCGGTAAGGTTAAACCACAAGGTGAACCCCAAGCCCGGCGATCCTCGAATAAGAGATTAAATCGCCAATCGCGTATACTCGTGCGTCCGACCAGGGCTGGTGATATCCTTTTCATCAAACAATTAAGCCGCAAGGTCTTTCATGCCTACGGACCCTATGATGAACTCATCCCAAAATGGGTTGGCTCCGATCTCACAATTGGCGCCACGGCCCTCAAGGACGGCCAACCCGCGGGTTTCGCAATGGTTGGATTCGCCTCCGAGAGAAATAATCTTCAGGATGACGCGGAACTCTTAGCCATCGCCGTGGAACCGGGAAAACAGGGCATGGGGATAGGCGCCCTGCTCTTGCGGGAGATTGAGAAGAAGGCTGAAGACCTTGGAGTGAAGGGTATTTTTCTGCACACCGCCAAGGGAAACTTCAGGGCCCGAAGCCTCTTTTCTCGAGGCGGCTACAGGGCAATCGAGCTAAAAATGGGGTTTTACCCTGAAGGACAGGATGCCCTTATGCTGTCCAAGAGGCTTTCGGCACCACCCTCAATTTCCGGTTGATTTGCCTTGGGTTGTTAATTTGTGTTGAATCCGCGCTGGATTTCTGTTTATAATACTTGAAAAATAGATTAAAGCTTGTCCTTCGACCTCGCTCAGGATGGTAAGCACTTCGACTTTGCGCAGGACCGTGAGCCTGTCGAACGGTAAATCGAAGCATTTCGAGATCCAGGCCTCTGATTTCGAATTTGAATCTCATCTTACGGTGTCTGTGAGGCGACAATAGAAGCTAGCGGATTTTAGCTGGTCTTCAATGCAGTTTATAAACACAAAACAGACAGCGAAAATTCAATTTGGGGAGGATATAGGGGATATGGCACAGATAGATGCCTTTTTTAAGCTTATGAATGAACAGGGGGCCTCTGACCTTCACCTGGTTACAGGGCAACAACCCGTCCTTCGTATCCAGGGCGATCTGACAAGGATAAAATATAAGGAACTGGATAATGATACCCTCAAGGCCATGCTTTACGAAATAGCGCCGGAAGACAAGATCAAGGTCTTTGAAGAGACAGGGGATATTGATTTTGCATACGAGATCCCGGGGCTTGCGAGGTACAGGGCGAATTTTTTTGAACAGAAATGGGGCGTCGCCGCGGTCTTCAGAGAGATCCCGTCGGACATCTTGACCTGTGAACAACTGGGCCTGCCTTCCGTAGTCCGCAAACTAGCCTCTCTCCCCAGGGGATTGGTTCTTGTTACAGGCCCGACCGGGAGCGGTAAATCAACCACCCTTGCGGCCATTATAGACGAAGCTAACAGGAACCGTAAGGACCACATCCTGACGGTCGAAGACCCGATAGAATTCGTGCATAAAAGTAAAGAGGCCGTTATCAATCACCGGGAAGTGGGACTCCACACAAGGTCCTTCGCGGCGGCCTTGAGGGGGGCTCTCAGGGAGGACCCCGATATCATTCTGGTAGGAGAGATGAGGGACCTGGAGACCATTGCCCTGGCCATCGAGGCTTCGGCCACGGGACACCTCGTCTTCGGAACATTACATACCACAAGCGCGGCGAAGACCGTTGACCGTGTTATCGAGGTATTCCCTGTTAACCAGCAGGCGCAGATAAGAAACACCCTTGCCGACGGTCTGCGGGCAGTGGTGGCCCAGAATCTCTTCAAAAGGATTGATAAGAAGGGAAGGATCGCCGCCCTGGAGATAATGATAGCAATCCCGGCAATCAGGAATCTCATACGGGAGTCAAAGACATTTCAGATCCCCTCAGCAATGCAGACAGGCAAGAAATACGGAATGCAGACCCTGGATGACGCCATTATGGCTCTTCTGCTGGCAAAAAGGATTAGCGCGGATGACGCGTACGCAAAGTGCAATAATAAGGACATGTTTCGACCATACCTTAAGAATCCTCCAACGGATTTCACGGACGCATAGTAATGAACCCTTTTATACACGGGGCCCCGGCAGGAAGGTGTTGTGAACGGTTTTAAGAAAGGAGGTGGAAGATTATGAAGAGACAACAGGTTGATAATATTTTAACAGCCATGCTTGAGTCATATGACGGCGTTTCCGATCTTCTTATGACTGTGGACAAACCTTTTCAGGTTGAGGCCTCGGGAGTATTAAAGCCCGTCGCGTTGAAACCGTCTATAGAAAGCCTAACGCCCTTTCAAACCGAGTCGATAGCCCTCAATATAATTAATTCCGATCGTCGCCTGACAAAAAACCTGCTAACGCAAGGTTCATGCGATTCCTCCTACCAGCTGGCCGGAAAGGCCCGTTTCAGGGTAAATATCTTTTCCCAGAAGGGCTATTATTCCATAGTTATGCGTCAGCTCGCCACCAGGATTCCCACTATCGAAGAATTAAAGCTCCCGCCCGCCTTTAAAAAGATAGCTGATGAGAAGAATGGAATCATCCTTGTTACAGGAGCCACCGGCAGCGGTAAATCTACCTCTCTAGCCGCTGTCCTTAATCAGATAAACGAAAACAAATCCGTGCATGTAGTTACGCTGGAAGATCCGGTCGAGTTTGTCCACTCCCAAAAAACGGCCACCTTTAATCAGAGGGAGATGGGGCAAGATTTTGATACCTTTTCTTCAGGCCTTAGAGCGGCCCTTAGGCAGGCGCCAAAGGTGATTCTTGTTGGGGAAATGAGGGACAGGGAGACTGTTGAAATCGGGCTATCGGCTGCCGAGACCGGGCATCTTGTCTTAAGCACATTGCATACTGTTGACGCGGGACAGACCATAAACAGGATCGTGGGCATGTTCGAGCTGGAAGAGGAAAAACAGATCAGGATCAGGCTGGCGGATACGGTTAGATGGATTGCATGCCAGAGGCTCCTTCCCAAGGTGGGTGGAGGTCGTCAGGCGGCCCATGAGATAATGGGTTCCAACCTGAGGGTAAAAGATTCTATATTAAACGGCGAATCCGAGGGAAAGACTTTTTACGAGATTATCGAGGCGAGTCAACCATTCGGGATGATGACATTTGATCAATGCATTGTCGAGCATTACAAGGCCGGCCTTATCACCGAAGAAACCGCCATGAGTTACTCATCCCGAAAAGGCATAGTGGGAAGGATGATAGATTCGATTAAATCGGAGAGGGGAGAGAAGACAACCGAGATAGAAGACCTTAGAATAGATGATCAATACGGAAAAAGATAAAAGATTAAAGCGGACCGTCAGGAGGTAAAGATATGGAAATCATATGTGATCAGTGCAAAACCAAACTCAATGTGCCTGATGACAGGATTCCCAAGGATCGGATTATCAGGATCACATGTCCCAAGTGCAAGAACAAGATAACGATTGATGCCAACATATCCACCAGCAATGGCCCGTCCCCTGAAGATCCTTTTTCTGATACCGGTGAGGCGCTTGATTTTTTCGATGAAAATGCCAAACTGGCACTGGTTATGACTGATGATGACATAGCGGAAAAGGCCAAACCCGCATTGGAAGAGCTTGGATACAAATACATCCCTGCCTCCAATAGCAGAGATGCGCTGGCTAAACTGCGCTTTCATCGCTTCAATCTCATCTTTATCGCTGAAGGATTTGACGGTCAGGAACTAAGAAACAGCCCAATTCGTAATTATCTGAACGCCATGTCCATGTCCGGCCGTCGGCGGGTCTTCGTGGCCCTGATGGGTGACAATTTAAAGACCATGGATGAGATGACGGCTTACGCCATGAGTTCAAATATCGTAATCTCCACTAAAGATGCGGACAAGCTGAAGACTATACTTAAGAATGGCATCTCGGAATATGAAAAATTTTATAAGGTTTTCATGGACACACTCGCCGAGGTGGGCAAGGACTGAACCCGAAAAATATGGATCATCACCTCATTGTCAGCTCTCAGCTATGAGCCGATTAATCCCTGATCCATAACCTATGAGCTAAATCTCCACTCCTTTTGCGCCATGCGTTGCGTTCCTTGCGCCACGCACTTGAATCCTCGGATCCTATGGATGGCGCATTGACAAGGACAGGCGAAACCGGGTATTAGCCATTTCCTGGTTCATCCGCTTAACGGGCGCGTAAAAAGAGGATTAAATCCTGTTAAAATCACTTACTCGGCCGTGGCCCATAGGGATACCCAGAGGCTGGTTTCCGGGAAGAGCGGAGGGGATCTGGGTGGCTCATTTGGACACTTCACGCACGTTGTCCGGTCCGGTGAGGTATAGACGAATGCAAGACAAGGATATCTATATGCTTTTTTCCAACATGCTGGGGCATTCCCCGGAGTCTGATGACTCCGTTCGCCAGGTCTTTTCCATGCTCGTAAAATCCACCCTGAGATACAGGGATCAGATGCTGGAATCCCGCGGTATAGTAATCACCGTCCAGGATGTACGCGTTGCCCTGGATTGTCTCATTGTATCCCTTAAAACAGGCAGGTTGCCCCAGAAGGTCAAAAAGGAAAGGCTGGATCTCTTAAAGCTCTGGCTGGATGAACTAAGGTGTCTTGGCAAGCCTTTTGATCTCTTGGTCACGGAAATCACAGGGCCATGACCTTCCTGTAGAAGCTGTTGCGGGAGATGGTTCCTCTTGATCGTGATGTTATTTAAGGCCCTTCTTCATTAATTCCAGGACTACCTCTTGGATCTGGTTATTGGTGAGCAGCCCCATTTCAAGCAGGATTGTCCCTATGAGTTTATGTTCCTTCCGCTCTATATCTCCCATCACCTGTGTCTTCAAGGCCTCAATCAGTTGTTCTGGAGTAATAAATCCCTTGTCCACGGCGATGATACCAAAACGTGTCTCAACGACCTTTCCTTCCATCTTTACTCCTTAATCTCTTAAAATCATTGCCTCAGGACCCTTGAATATTACCGTCCGATCCAATCGCCTTCGGGCTATCAAAGGCCAGGATCTCTCATCAGTCAGTCGAACCGTTTCTCACGCCCATATGTCCCCATGTATTCATCAAACCCGGCCTTTGTCCGTTCATCTATGGATCTGCGCTCTCCCTTAATAAGAACGGGGATCCTCTCTTGGTAAAGATAATTCACTACATCTCTTATGCCAGCAACAGGATAAACCGGGATATTCGTCTTTGCTGTAAAGGCCTTGATGGCATCTTCTCCATCTTTATCGGGGATAACCTCTCCATCATTCCGGTGAACAGGCGCTCCCTGCTCCCTGTCTACCGCGATACCTATGCCCGTCACCCGGGTGGATATCTGGCTGGCGTCCGCTTCCTTCTTCAGCCGGTCCAGCAGGTCATACTTGGTGGACATCGATGTCGCAACGTCATCGACAATGAATATGCGACAGCCATCAAATAATGTCCTGTTGACCGTAATGCTGGAGGATCTGCTCCCTTCACCGTGTGCCTTCTCTTCTTTTCGGTCATAGTCAAAAAACAAGTCATATCCATGGTTCACGTATAGGGCTATTGATGTGGCCAACGCAATGGCGCTCCCCTTATAGGAGGGGCCCAAGATAATGTCCGTCTCCTTATTGAGACCATGATCCACCATCATATCAGCAAAAAAGGAACCAAGATCCATGCTCAAACGACCTGTCCTGAACATCCCCAGGTTTACAAAATAGGGTGTTGGGCGGCCATCCTTCAGAAAAAGGCCTTCATCAAAGAATAATGCCCCTGTTTCCGCTAACATTATGGACAGTCGTTTCTGGTAATCTTCCATCTATATAAATATCCCTTGCCGACTCGTTGACCCCCCGGTTTAATACACCATCATCAGACCGCAGCAGGCGCGCCGGGATTGTCCGGTAATATTATACGAACCCTTATCCCGGTTCAACAAGAATATATGCCAATTGACATATCAGCATTTGAAGCCCTTGACACCTATATTGTAATAATGATATATAATTGTTCAAATTTTGCCAATATTAATGAGGGTTCAAGGGTCCCGGTGAAGAGGCGCTAAATTTCCCCTCCCCCTTAATCCATAGCTCTTTGCTCATATCGCAGTCCCTTGAATCCCTGGACCCTTAACCAGGGTACTCATTAACCGGAGGAACCTTAATAAGATTGGGAGGTTGAACCATGTCCGAAAAAGAGGTCGGTATAATTGTCAAATTCTTCGCGAAACCAGGCGTGGCGGCTGTTCAAGTCAAGAACGCGAGCATCAAGAAAGGGGATATCCTGAGATTCAAGGGCCATACTACCGATTTCACCCAGGAGGTGGGGAGCTTGGAGATTGAAAACCAGGCTGTGGAAGAGGCCGTATCCGGAGATCTCGTGGGGATAAAGGTAAAGGAAAGGGTTCGGGAAAACGACAGGGTCTATCAGATTGTTGAATGAGCTTCCATCTCCTTTAAGGCCGAAAATAAGAGCATCCTTATAAATCCCTCCTTCTCAAAGGATTTCATTTCATTGAACCTGGCATAATCAGGATGATCTTGGCTGAGAACAGGGCATTCAGCCTGCATGGCCGGTGCCAGTTGATCGAATCCCAATACCAGCTCTACGAGAGTGACCCCTTCGCCCGCGTATCGTTCCAGCCACCCAAGCCGTTTCATATATTCAAATCTCATCCTGTCCAGCAAAAAAAGGTATCTGTCCATTACCATCATCTTCTCTTTTGTTCCAAGGGATTTGAACTCCAATCCCGAACCCATATCCTCGAGATTCATGATGAGGTCATATAGATAAAAGGAACTATCCCCCTTACCCGATGCCAAAAGTGCTAATGTCTTGTTCGAGATATGGCTTAGGCAGGTCGACAATCCGAAATCCTCTTTGAACCTGTTTGCCCAGTTCCGGTACCCTCTTCTGGCCTTTTTATCCTGTCGGACCTTTTGGAAATCAACGATATCGGTCATTCTCGCAGTAATCTAAATAGTTCTTGTTACAAAATCCGGATTCTTTCTTCGGTACGACCTGTCAACGAGCCTCTCGGCCATGAGACATGTCGAAGAGCTCATTTCGAGTCGCCGCCGGCGACGCGCCTTCTCCGCGTTTCAAAGAATATCAATCGAGACAGGCCTTTACAAAACCATAGAAAAGAGGCGCCGGGGATTCCATCCTGGATTTTAGTTCAGGATGCGCCTGTGTCGCGATAAAAAATCTAAGATCGGGTATCTCGATAAACTCCACCAGCCTTCCGTCATGGGAAACGCCGGAAAAGACCATCCCGTTTCTGGCAAGTATCTCATGGTATTCAGGATTAACCTCATATCTATGCCTGTGCCTCTCGGATACCTCTGCGCTGCGGTAAAGCGATTGAACCTTCGTGCCTTTTTTCAGAACCGCCGTGTAGGCGCCAAGCCTCATTGTGCCTCCTTTATCCTGAATTTGCTTCTGTTCGGGCAGGATATCGATAACAGGATGGGGTGTATCCGGATCTATCTCTGTTGAGTTGGCCCCTTCCAGTTGACAGATATTTCTGGAGTATTCGATAACAGCCATATGAAGCCCCAGGCAAAGCCCTAGAAAGGGGATATTATGTTCCCTGGCATAACGGATCGCCTCTATCTTGCCCTCCGTTCCCCTGGATCCAAAACCTCCCGGCACCACTATCCCGTTTACCTCCCGCAAAAAAGATGTTCCGGTCATATCCGTAGTCTCGACCCATTTAAGCGCTACCCTGCAGCCCAGATGCGCGGAGCAATGATTGAAGGATTCAATGATAGACGCATAGGAGTCCTCCAACTTGGTATATTTGCCGCACATGGCCACCGTGATCTCTCTTTTGGGATTTTTCAGATTATTAATGAGCTGTTTCCATCTTCTCAGGTCCGGAGGACTGTAGATATTCAATTTTTTGTGCAGGATCTCCACGAGGCCCTCTTCCTCGAATACAACCGGTATCTCATAGATATCATCCACATCAAGGCCCGTAATTACCGCCTCAGGATCGACGTCACAGAAATTGGAGATCTTCGCCTTTACCTCCTTTGACAGGAACTCGGGGCATCTGCCGATGATAATATCCGGGAATATACCCCTCTGTTTTAACAGGTTGACGCTCTGCTGGGTCGGCTTTGATTTTTGTTCATTTACGCCAAAGGGTATGGGGACATAGGTGAGATGGACATAGACGATGTTGTCCCTGCCCGCATCCTCTTTCATTTGCCTCATTGCCTCCAGAAAGAGTTCGTTCTCTATATCCCCCACTGTCCCGCCGATCTCCACGACAACAAGATCCGCTGATTCCTCACGAGCCACCTCAAAGATATGATCCTTTATCACATCCGTAACATGAGGGATATATTGGACTGTCTTTCCCAGATAATCCCCCCTTCTTTCCTTCTCCCTGACCGTATTGAACACCGCACCCATGGTCAGATTCCACTTTGACTTGCAGGTAATGCCTAAAAATCTCTCATAGTGCCCGAAATCCATATCCACTTCGCCCCCGTCATCAAGCACAAAGACTTCTCCATGCTCGTAAGGGTTCATGGTGCCCGGATCCACGTTCAAATAACCGTCACATTTTATAGGGATTATCTTAAGTCTTGAGGATAGTAGATGCCCTATGGAGGCGGCGGCGATACCCTTGCCAAGGCCCGATAGGACACCACCCGTTACTATGATATATTTTGTGGCCATCCAGTTATTCTCGAAGGTGATTTGTGTTGTTCAAGAGGGCATACCATACATACTGATGCGTCTGTCTAAAAAAATGTATCCGCATTGATTTCGTTAGTCAATACAAAAGTCCTCGGTAGCCCTGAAGGTGTGGCCCGGAATTGTCAAAAACCCACCCATCCCCTTAGATTACCGACCAATTTTCTTGCTCAACATTGTTGAAAACATGTCGAGATTAGGATACTATGATAGCGTCTTTCATGAAAAACACAATATATTGTATTTTCCTGTTGACACACTCCCTATATGGGCCTATTATCATAGAATAAACTTGACAAATCCTGGACACCCCAAAGACCTGAACAGGTACCTTAATATGGCTAAAATGACAAAACACATGCAGGAACTGCTCAACAAGGTCCCTGTAGCGATCCTGGCCACCGCAACCCCGGACGCTGTACCCAATGCCGTCCCCGTCGGGGCAAAAAAGACGATCGATAACCAGACCGTTCTTATATCCAACCAGTTTCTCAACAAGACCCTGGCAAATATAAAGGCTAATCCGTATGTATCCCTGATGTACTGGGAAGGCGATAAAGGATATCAGATAAAAGGCCCCGTCACCGTGGAGACTACCGGCCGAAGGTTCGAAGAGACCGCCTTGTGGATCAAGGAAATGAGCAAAAAGATGGGACTATCTTTGCGATCGAAGGGGGCCGTAATCCTGCGAGTAGAAGAGATTTACGCTATCAGGCCGGGTCCTGGAGCCGGCAAACGACTGGCATAGTTTAGGGGTCAGCCCTTGACATTGGACATCTTTAACCAGGAAAGGATCTGGTTTTTACCTCCTTTGAACATTCTTTCATCGAGCTTAAACCTTATCTTCAAATATGGACCTTTCCCGCTGCAACTATCCCCGGTCAAATCAGTATCAAAATCATCCAGAGAATATCCTAGGGATAACCCGGAACCCAATTTACAACCGACGCCCAGCTCGCCGAGGTAGGATTTCATGGATGGGTCGGAATCTTCCTTGTGGTATCCAAGGCACGAGGTTATCTTCAGATCTTCCTTTATAAGATACTGCAGACCCCCCGGAAATTCCAGAGGCGTGAGGCCCACTTCCTCTCTGATTCCCGCCCACGGTCCGGATATCTTCCACTGAAATATTTCCCGTAATCTTTTCCCCCAACATAAAACTGTAGCGTAGGACAAGAAAACCATTAACAAACCTTTAAGCAAGCCTGAAAAGGGGGAAAATCATGGGCAAAAAAGACCTTCCCCAGGGCTTTAAAAGGATTACGGATGATTACCCTGATGTGTGGGCAGCTCCAGGTTGGAAGTGGTCTGTGATTGCACACATCTCAATAATGCTTATATTTTGTTAACATCTTTTAAGGAGGTGCTTTATGAAAAGGCATATCTGGATTTTGGCAATTATTGCTTCTCTAATGTTTTTCCAAACCGCCTTAGCGAAAGAGGAGAAAGAGAATGTGCCTCAGGAAGGGGGAAAGGTCGTGAAATCCTTGGGGGAGGTCAGGATACCGGAGGTATTCAGCACCCGCCAGATCAAGGACTGGCAAGTGATTGATAATAAAAATATTATTATCGATACTTATGGTTACGGAAAATTCAAGGCCACCTTTGCGCAGCCGTGTAACGGTATTCACTTCACCGACACGATAGGCTTCCTCACCCAGGGGCCTTACTCGCTGGATCACTCCACGACCATTATCCTGTCCAATGGTGAAACCTGTAAAATCACGGACTTGGTCCCCTATGCGGAGGAAGATAAAGGGGAGGGACATTGACACATTAGTCCTTTCAGGAGCAACATAAAAAAGCCCTTTGCCTTGTTTATACAAGAAGGTTTGCGCGATCCTCAGGAAGGGGAAGTTACTTCAGTGATTCCAGAAAGTCGTCGAGGGTCTTGGCATCTTGCACATTGTAGACCCTCGCCTTACTTTCCGAAGGTATAATCCTAGTCAGTAGTCCGGACAGCACCTTTTTAGGGCCTACTTCCACAAAGGAAGTTACCCCGTCCTCCAGCATTCTCAGGACTATATCG
>CAYUYB010000013.1:0-17830 GCA_964449025.1 uncultured Desulfobacteraceae bacterium | reverse complement strand
TGCCCGTGGCACCGTGGCTTACGGCATCCGCGCCCAATCTTTTTGCCGCTTCCACTTGCTTCTTAGCGATAAGGGGACGCGACAGGGAAGTGCCCAGGAGGTAGCCTGATTCGTACACGGCATTCGCCCTCAGGGCAGGCCAGACAAAATCCCTCACGAATTCCTCCTTTAGATCTTCTATGATCACATGGTCCGCCCCTGTATCTCGGGCCTTATTTTCTATCTCCTTTACTTCATCTCCCTGTCCGAGGTCCGCGGCATAGGCAATGACGGGGCACCTATATATCTCCTTCAGCCAGGTGAGGATGACAGATGTATCCAGTCCGCCCGAATATGCCAGCACGATCTTTTTAATATCTTCATTCAAGATCTATCCCCCTACAAAAGGTTCATCTTAGTTAGGTTTTAGCTGTTAGCTATTATGTATAAGAAGTCAGGAGCCAGAATCCAGAAGCCGGAATACGGATTGTGACTTCTGTCTTCTGCCTTCTCTTATCTTCTCATCTTCTGATCTTCTAAACCTCTTGCCTTCTGATTCTCTCTTCGCCTTACGTCTTAGGCTATGCGCAATAGGCTATAACCAATGAGCCAATTAATGCCTAATGCGTAATCCCTTTTAACTATTTAACGAATTGACTATTTAACCATCATGCTATGATCTATATTGAGTAGGCACGTCATGTATCAGTCTAAATATTCCCCAATATATCGTCAAGGGCATCCACCAGGAGATCGATCTCTTCCCTGCACACGACAAGGGGAGGGACGAAACGCAGTACCTTTTGTTGGGTACAATTGATCAAGAAACCCTTTTCAATGCATGCGTTTACTATGGAAGCGCCCTCCCTATCAAGCTCCATGCCGATCATGAGTCCGAGGCCCCTGACTTCTTTGATAAAACTGTACTTGTCCTGAAGCCGCTCTAACCTCTCTTTGAAGTAAAGGCCCATATCCCGGCTGTTGTTAATCCAACCGTCTTGGATTAAAGATCTCAAAACCGCCTCAGCCACGGCGGTAACAAGTGGAGTCCCGCCGAAAGTGGTGGCGTGGCTCCCGGGTCTAAACGTACTGCTAAGTTCCTCTGTTGAGAGCATGGCGCCTATGGGTAATCCGTTGCCGAGGGCCTTTGCGAGAGTCATTATATGTGGGGTGACGCCGAAATGCTCATGTGCGAACAGCCGCCCGGTACGGCCCATACCTGACTGCACCTCGTCGAATATCAGCAGAAGGCCCCTTTCATCACATATCTTTCTCACACCCTGAAGATAACCTGGTTGTGGACAGACGACGCCCCCTTCTCCCTGCACAGGCTCGACAATGACGGCGCAGACCTTGTCATCTGCGGCCTTTTCAAGACTTGGCAGGTCATTGAAGGGAACGAATTTGAATCCTCCCAGCAAAGGGGTATATCCTTCCCTTATCTTTTCCTGGCCTGTCGCGGAAAGGGTGGCCATGGTCCTTCCATGAAAAGAGCCTTGCATGGAGATTATCATATGCCTGCGGCCTTCGGATTTCTCATTAAAAAAACGTCTGGCGAGTTTAATAGCCGCTTCATTGGCCTCTGCTCCGCTGTTGCAGAAAAAAACCCTGTCTGCGAAGGAGTTTTCCACAAGTAGCCTGGCCAGTTTGATCTGTGGCAAGGTGTAATAAAGATTCGATACATGTACCAGAGTCTCTGATTGTTGCTCTAGGACCTTTGTTACAAGCGGAGAGCTGTGACCGAGAGCGCACACAGCGATCCCCCCGACAAAATCAAGGTACTCCTTGCCTGTCTCGTCCCATACACGGCAGCCCTGCCCGCGAACCAATGTAACCGGGAACCGGCCGTAGGTCTGAAACATATATTTATCTGCCTCAACTTGGCTATCTGTCTTTTGAATATCCATGTTATATGTACCTTGTCGTCCTTCCTTGATCATACTGATAGCAATCAGCTATTAGGTTTTAGCCATTAGCTGTTAGATTATTGCCTGTTTGATAGTATCACATAACTTTTTGGGCCATGTACCGCCCTAATCATATCGATCGCCCCAGGTCATAGCTGTTCTTGGAAAGACGAAATATAAATAGGGGTCCAAGGAGTCAAAGATTCATGGGTTCAAGCGTCGGGTTTTTATTTTTTAGTCTCTGAGTTGAATCCTCGATATCATCCCTTACTTTACTATTTCCGTTCCCACCCCCACCTTAGTAAATACCTCAAGCAGTAACGCGTGATCCTTGCGCCCGTCTATGATATGCGCCTTTTTTACTCCTCCCCTTATCGCTTCAAGACAACAATTGATCTTGGGTATCATACCGCCTCTTATAGTGCCGTCCTCTATCAACCTCCCCACCTCTCTCACCTTCAGGGTGGATAAAAGTTTGTTGTCTTTATCCAGGACTCCATCGGTATCTGTGAGCAGGATGAGTTTGACGGCTTTGAGAGAGGAGGCTATATGCCCAGCGACCAGATCGGCATTAATATTATAGGTCTCTCCTTTTTTACCGGCCCCCACAGGGGCTATAACGGGAATGAAATGGCTACCTATCAAGCTCCTGAGGATTCTGTCGTTGATCGACACTATTTCGCCTACCATGCCTATATCAATAATCTCCGGTGGCTGATTGTCCACGCCTTTTTTAAGATATTTCATCTTTTTGGCGGTAAGGAGCCCCCCGTCTTTACCGGAAACACCTACAGCCTGTCCCCCGTGCTGATTAATAAGGGCAACGATTTCCTTGTTCACCTTGCCGACAAGCACCATCTCTACCACATCCATGGTCTGTCTATCAGTAACACGCATACCGTCAATGAATCGAGATTCCATGGAGAGGGATTCCAGAAAGTTACCTATTTGGGGGCCACCCCCGTGGACGACAACAGGATTCAGTCCCACGTATTTCATCAATATGATGTCCAAGGCGAAGCTCTTTTTAAGCTTCTCTTTAACCATGGCATGTCCCCCATACTTGACCACGAACGTCGCATTGTTGAACTTTTTGATATACGGAAGGGCCTCAATCAGCACATCCGCTGTATTGGGTAACTGACCTTTCATAATTATCTCTCTTTTAAAGGATATATCTGCTCAATGTTTGATCTTCTAGAATATTCTGCAATTTTTGCTTAACGTATTTGCTGTTAATTACAACCTTTTTGTCTTTCATGTCCGGGGCGTCAAATGATATCTCGTCTAAGAGTTTCTCCATTACCGTGTGAAGACGCCTCGCGCCTATATTCTCCGTACCCTCATTTACCTTGGTTGATATTTGGGCTATCTCTTCTATCGCGGATTTTTCAAACGCCAAGTCCACTCCCTCAGTGGCAAGTAATGCCTCATACTGGGTTATAAGGGCGTTTTTGGGTTCCGTTAAAATACGCACAAAGTCTTCTGCCGAAAGGGAATCAAGTTCAACCCTTATGGGAAACCTCCCCTGGAGTTCTGGTAAAAGATCAGACGGCTTGCTCAGGTTGAATGCGCCGGCCGCTATGAACAGGATGTGATCTGTCTTTACCATGCCGTACTTCGTAGTCACCGTGGAACCTTCTACGATGGGAAGTAGGTCTCTTTGAACACCTTCTCTGGAGACATCCGGCCCGAATCTCGACGCGGAACCGGCGATTTTATCCAGTTCGTCCAGGAATATGATCCCGTTCTGCTCCGTGATCCGAATAGCGGAGGCAGTGACCCTGTCCATATCAATAAGCTTCTGGGATTCCTCCTGAAGAAGGATCTCACGTGCCTCGGGGATCTTTACTCTCCTTTTCTTTGCCTTTCCAGGGAAAAGATTTCCAAACACCTCTTTTATGTTGAACTCCATCTCTTCCATCCCTGACCCTGAAAAGACCTCGATCATAGGGATATTTCTGTTTGAGGTCTCCAGTTCGACATAACGGCCATCCAGTCTGCCATCCCTGAGCAGGCGCCGGAGTTTATCCCTTGTGGAAGTAGCTTCGGAGTGCTCAGTCTTGACCACTTCCAGGACCGTCTCCTTATCCGTTTCCTCGGTCTCGTGGGGCTCTTTTTTCCCCCTGGGCAGGAGGATATCAAGCAACCTTTCCTCTGCCAGTTCGCCGGCCTTTCTCTTTACCTTCTCCTGTTCCTCTTTTTTTGTCATATTAACGGCCAGTTCCGTCAGATCTCTGATCATGGACTCGACGTCGCGGCCGACATAACCGACTTCAGTGAATTTCGTGGCCTCGATTTTTAAAAAAGGGGACTTGGCAAGCCTTGCTAGCCGCCTGGCAATCTCTGTTTTTCCAACCCCTGTCGGCCCGATCATGATTATATTTTTTGGGGCTATCTCATCCATAAGTTCAGGAGGGACTTGACGTCGGCGCCATCTGTTTCTCAATGCGATGGCAACTGACCGCTTGGCCTGGGCTTGACCGATTATATACTTGTCAAGCTCAGCAACGATCTCCCGCGGCGTTAAGACTTCCATAAAACTGTTTCTCTCCTCATCCGGTTCCATAAATACCTCTACTATTTGATCTCATGAATTTCTATCTCGTGATTCGTATATATGCATATGGAAGCGGTAATCTTCATGGCTTCACGTGCTATAGACTCTGCATCCAGGTCGGAAAATCCCATTAGCGCCCGGGCCGCCGCTACAGCATAGGCCCCGCCAGAACCTATCCCCGCCACATTTTCGTCAGGCTCGATAATATCCCCGGTACCGGATATTATGAATGTGTGTTCCTTGTCCATGGCAAGGAGCAGCGCTTCCAGCCGCCTGAGTATCTTATCTGTCCTCCAGTCCTTTGCGAGGTCAAGCGCGGCTCTGGTAAGCTGTCCATTGAATTTCTCCAGCTTTCCCTCCAGTTTCTCGAAAAGATTGAAGGCGTCTGCAGCGGATCCCGCGAAACCTACCAGGACCCTGTCTTTATACATAAATCGGACCTTTTGGGCGCTGTGCTTCATAATGGTTTCACCCAAAGTTACCTGACCATCACCCGCCATCACAGATCTCCCGTCCTTTCTTATGGCAAGAATGGTGGTAGCCCGGATCTTTTTCAAAGGATCTTTATCCATATCGTATTTACCCTTTACATGTCGTTTTCATAGATGTCGAAGATATGAGGTACTATAACCTGTTAATAATATCAAATAAGCTTTAATCCTTCGTGTTTTCTTTGGAACGCTCTGGACTCTAGTCCCTTGATTTCGCCCGTGGGTAGGGTAGGCTAAGGTTCTAATCCTTCAACTTGTGAACCCTCAATCCTGTTTCCACTTAAGCAGCATCTCCTCCAGGAGCGCCTCGTGAAGATAAAGCTTATTCTCCGCCTGATCAAAGACGACGGAATTGGGACCCTCCAGGACATCCGACGTGATCTCTTCCCCTCTGTGGGCCGGGAGGCAGTGCATAACCACGACATCTGGTTTACCAAGGCTGACCAAGTCTTTATCCACCTGGAACCCCTTAAAATGGGATACCCTTTTAGCCTGTTCAGCTTCCTGACCCATGCTGGTCCACACGTCCGTGTTGATTACATCGGCCCCCGAGGCGGCCTCCCTTGGATCATCGACTATGCGGATATTGGAGCCTTTGCCTTTTATGAGCTCCGGAAGGGGCCGATAGCCGGGAGGCGATGCGATCAAAAGTTCAAAGCCCAGTATAGAGGCGGCGTTTATCCATGAATTCGCCACATTATTCCCGTCCCCTATCCAGGCGACCCTCAGACCCTCCAGCCTGCCTTTCTTGTCCATAACCGTCATAAGATCGCTAAGCACCTGGCATGGGTGATAGAGGTCTGTCAGGGCGTTAATAATCGGGATATGGGACCACATCGCCATCTCTTCAATTAATACCTGGGAATAGGTTCTCATGGCCAGGATGTCGATATAACGGGAAAGGACGCGTGCGGTGTCTGCTATGCTTTCATCCCTAGACATCTGAGTATCGTCCCTGCTTAGAAAAATGGTTTGTCCGCCCATCCTGATCATGGCTGCCTCAAAAGAAACGCGTGTCCTGGTTGAGGCCTTGTCAAACATCAACCCGAGCACACGGCCTTCAAGGGTCCTCTTGGGTGCACGCCCTTTTGCCCTAAGCTCCAAACCCCTTAGGATAAGGGACATGATATCTTCTTTGTCGAGATCTTGAATCGTCAAAAGGTCCTTCTTCATTTGGTTACTCCGGGTTGGATTAATCAATTTCAATATTAGCTATTAGCTATTAGCTTTTAGCGATTAGCAAAGTACAAAGGGGTGATACATCACCGCCTGGGATGAGCCTTGTCATAAACCTCCATAAGCCTGTCAATGCTCACATGGGTGTATCTCTGGGTGGTTGAGAGACTCTCGTGCCCCAGAAGTTCCTGTACCGACCTCAGGTCAGCTCCTCCATCAAGGAGATGGGTGGCAAATGTATGCCTCAGGGAGTGTGGGGTAATATTGGCCGCCAAGCCGCACTTTATCACGTATTTCCTGATTACGGACCCGATACTTCGAGTGGATAACCGCGCGCCCCTATAGTTGATGAAAAGGGGAGACCCGTTGTCTCCGTGATCTTGGTTTATCCTCCTCAGGGAGGAAACAGCTTGTAGATAATCCTTAACGGATTCAAGTGCCTTTCGACCTATGGGCACAACCCTTTCCTTATTGCCTTTTCCCACGACCCTGACCATGCGCTGCTCGAAATCAATGTCAGATATGTTCAAGCCTGTCAGTTCGGCCGCCCTAATACCGCACGAGTAAAGCACCTCGATTATAGCCCGGTCTCTAGCGCCTAGAGGTTTTTCATTGTCAGGGCCTTCAAGGAGCCTGAACACGTCGTCAACAGTGAGGTATCCGGGTATGAATTTGCCCAGCTTGGGCGTCGAGATTTCGGCAGCGGGATTGGAGATACCCGGGACAACCTTTTCCGCGAAATAAAAGAAGGAACGAATGGCGGAAAGTTTGCGGGCGATTGTACTCCTGTTGTATCTGCCATAAAGAGACCCCAGATACTGCCTTATGTCCTTATAATCTATTTCTCCAACTTCAAGCATACCCTTATTTTTTAACCCCTTAATCTGGGACAAAAAATCGTGGAAGCGGTTTAGATCGGTTCTGTAATTCCTCAGGGTATGCCCCGAATAACCCCTTTGAGACTTCAGGTAGTCTATAAATGCAGCTATGATATCGACAATTTTCACTATATTGCATGTCCCCTTGTCTTGGAGCCAAGCATTGCTGGTATGCAGACTGCCCAATTGAATTTAATATAAATAAATAGCATAACATATATGGACTAATTCGCAATTAAAAAATTACGCTAACTCCTTTTCTAGACTTGACTTTGTTTAATCTGTTGATGTAGTTTTTCATACTCTGAGGCTATATTTCCAGACCCTATTTTTCGATATCGAATACCTGCAAGCTCTAGTCCATGGCGGATTTTTTAGGACCGGTGCTATGCACTGCTGCGCAGCGTCAGGCGGGCGGGTTGCGGGGTCGATCAAAGGACAGTGCTTTAATCATATTAGCTGAAAGGAATCTTGATAGATGGAAAGAAAAACAGGACAAATCATAGACGTTGCTTTACTGGCCCATCTTGGTTCCGGGAAGACATCCCTTGCCGAGGCGATGCTTTTTAACGGTAACTCTACGAACAGGATGGGAAGGGTGGATGACGGGACCTCGAACATGGATTTTGAACCGGAGGAGATAAAAAGGAAGATAACCATCAGCACCTCCTTCCATCACTGCGATTGGAAAAAACATTACATAAATATTATTGATACACCCGGTGATGACAATTTTTTATCAGACACAAGATCGGCTATTCAGGCTGCTGATGGTGCGGTCGTTGTAATAGACGCCACCTCGGGTGTAAAAGTAGGGACTGAAAAGGTATGGGCGTTTGCAGGAGAACGAAATCTTCCCCGAATAATCTTTGTCAATAAGATGGACCGTGAAAGGGCGGACTTTTTCAAGGTCATGGATGAACTCTCCAAAATAATAAGGGTAAAAACCAGCCCGCTTTACCTCCCGATCGGCTCCGAAGACAACTTCCGTGGTATTGCAGATCTGGCAAAGATGAGGGCATACATCTTCGATAAAGATGGTTCAGGGAAATTTATGGATTCCGATATTCCCGATGAGCTCGCGAATTCAGCGGGCGAGTGGCGGGACATGATGATAGAGAGTATTGTAGAGACCGATGATGACCTGATGGAAAAATACCTGGAGGGTGAGGAGCTCACTAACCGGGAAATAGAGGATACTCTGCATAAGGGTATCAAATCAGGGCTGCTGGTGCCTGTGATATGTGGTTCCGCCGCCCTAAACATAGGTGTACATCAACTGATGGACCTTATTGTCCAGGGTCTGCCCTCACCTGGAGAAAGAGGCCCCTTTAAGGGGAAAAGACCGGGGAGTGATGAGGTTGTTGAGATAATGGCCTCTGAGGAAGAGGTCTGCTCCGCTCTTGTCATCAAAACACTGGCGGATCCGTTCGCCGGCAAACTTAACATCTTAAAACTAATTTCCGGGACCCTTAAGCCAGATTCGACCCTCTACAACGTCAATAAGAAAGTAAGGGAAAAGTTCGGGCAGATCCTTATTCTGGAAGGGAAGAAACAACAATCCGCGGAAAAGGCGGTTGCAGGTGATATTATCGCCCTGGCCAAGTTGAAGGAGACCATGACTGGGGATACACTATGCAAGGAGTCCGATCCCGTGGTATATGAACCAATTGGGGTCCTCCCGGCGGTACTTTCCTACGCGGTCGAAGTAAAGACAAAGGGCAGCGAGGACAAGGTGTTTTCCTCCTTGAGCAAATTGCTGGAGGAGGACCCCAGCTTGAAGCTCAGCAGAGACCAAGCTACCTCAGAAATAATACTTTCCGGAACTGGTCAGATACATCTGGAGACAACCCGTGAAAAATTGAGCCGAAAATTTGGTGTAGAGGTCAATCTGAAACCGTTAAAGGTGCCTTACAAGGAGACAATTAAAAAGGCGGTGAAAGGGGTTATCTATCGTCATAAGAAACAATCGGGTGGCCGCGGTCAGTTTGCGGAAGTACACTTTGATATCTCGCCCATGGATAGGGGGGCGGGTTTTGAGTTTGATGAGGCCCTTGTGGGTATGAATGTACCCCGTAATTTTGTACCGGCAGTGGAAAAAGGACTGCAGGAGGCACTCGAAACCGGTGTACTGGCGGGGTATCCCTTGGTTGACCTTAAAGTGCGGTTCTATGACGGAAAATCCCATGAGGTGGATTCCTCGGAGCTAGCCTTTAAGATTGCCGCCAGCATGTGTTTGAAAAAGGGCGTTCATGAGGCAAATCCCATTCTTCTGGAGCCTATTATGAAGATGGAGATTATTTCCCCTGAAGAAAACATGGGTGATGTCATGGGTGATTTGAACAGCCGCAGAGGGAAGGTTCTGGGTATGGACAACGAGAAAGGATATCAGGTCATCAAGGCCCAGGCCCCTATGTCCGAGGTGCTGAAATATGCCCTTGATCTTAACGCTATAACAGCGGGCAGAGGATCCTTTCGGATGGAGCATTCCCATTACCAGGAGGTGCCCGCCCAGTTGGCTGAAAAGATAGTAACTGCCGCAAAGGCAGAAAAATAATGATTACACAGGAGACCTGCCATGGATGAGGTTTTTAAGGCGGGGGTTTTGACCATAAGTGACAAGGGAGCCCGGGGCGAGAGGAAAGACCAAAGCGGGGAGACGGCGGCCGGGATGTTGAAAGACTGGGGCTTCGTGGTGGTCAGAAAAGAGATCGTTCCGGACAACATAGGGCAGATCGCAGATGCCCTTATTAAATGGGCTGATAATGAAGAGATTTCCCTTATAGTCACCTCCGGTGGAACAGGATTAAGTCCCACTGATGTCACACCTAATGCCATGAAGGAGGTAATAGATTATGAGGTCCCGGGCATAGGAGAGGCCATGAGGGCCGCAAGCCTTCAAAAGACCGTTCATGCGGTGCTTTCCAGGGCTATGGCCGGAGTAAGGGGGACCTGCCTGATCATAAACCTCCCGGGTAGCCCGAGCGGGGTTAAGGAAAACCTGTCCGTGATCCTCCCGGCATTGAAACATGGACTCTCAAAGCTGGCGGGCGATACCACTGATTGCGCATCATAGCGCAAAGCGCATAGGGCCGCCGTCTTCGCTGTAAGCCACGGCGGGCCAAGGGGCGTAAGGTGCAAAGCCGGAGCTGTGACACTCGGACCGAGGACTGTCCCTTTTTTTCGTTCCGGATCTCCAGGGCTCGAGTGAAAATCTTAAAAGAACAATCAACCCTTAACCCCTTGAATCCTAGAACCCTTGGGCCTTTATTTATACTTCGTTTTTCCAAGAACAACCGTGACCTTGAGACCTTTGCAAAACATTACAAGAATTGTAATGGCGTCATCCCCCGGCTTGACCGGGGGATCCGGTGGTTTCAAGGACTTTCTGGATTCCGGATCGAGTCCGGAATGACGGAAAAAGGAATTATTCAAAGACCTCATCTTATACAGACTTGGACGTGTGTTACTAGGCGAAGGCCGGTTCCTGAATATGATTCATGTCACGGACAGCATCCTTATTGACGAAAAAGAGATCCATGAGGATTTCATCTTGGCATCCGGACCGGGGGGCCAGAATGTCAACAAGGTGGCGACCGCCGTACAGCTCAGATTCGATGTTCGTAATTCTCCCTCACTTTCACATGATGTAAGGGAACGACTGATCCGTCTGGGCGGGAGGAGGGTAAGCGGGGAAGGTATCCTTATAATCAAGGCGGCCCGGTTTCGTACCCAGGAGAGAAATCGCCAAGACGCGATAAACCGCTTGGTCAGATTGATTCAAAATGCCGCCGAGATCCCGAGGACCCGGAGAAAGACAAAACCTACCATAATGTCGAAGAAAAGTCGGGTCAATGATAAGCGGCGCCGCGGTAAGATAAAGCGCACCCGAAGCCCCGTTATCACCGAGGAATATTAACCCAGCCTGTCAAGTTGATACACCCTGGTCGGTGCTGTCGGCAATATACTGAGCCACCATATCCCCTACCTGTTTTGTGCTATAACCCATACGGCCCGCATCCATACTTTTGAGCCTGTTGGAGGTAGTGTGTTTTACGGCCGTTTCAACAGCGGTAGCAGCTTCCTGTTCGCCCAGGGTCTCCAGCATCATGGAGACCGCACAAATGGCCGCCAGGGGATTTATAACGCCCTTTCCTGTATATTTGGGGGCGGAACCCCCTATGGGCTCGAACATGCTTACACCCAGCGGATTTATGTTACCCCCCGCTGCCAGGCCCATACCGCCCTGTGTTACTGCACCTAGATCTGTGATGATATCACCGAACATGTTGCCAGTTACAATCACGTCGAACCATTCCGGGTTTTTCACCATCCACATGCAGGCTGCATCGACATGATAGTATTCACGGCGGATGTCGGGAAATTCGTTTTCACCCATCTCGTGAAAGGCTCGGTCCCACAGGTCGTATATAAAGGTTAAGACATTTGTCTTACCGACGAGGGCAAGTGTATTGTATCTCCCTTTTCCCCTGGCCTTTTTGCCGTGTTTGCGAGCATATTCAAAGGCGTATCTCAGACAGCGGTCTACCTGGTGCCTGTTATATACGGCAGTCTGAATGGCAACTTCATGCGGGGTGCCCTTCATGGAAAATCCGCCGGTGCCGGTATATTGATCACCGGTATTTTCACGGATCACACAATAGTCGATGTCATCAGGCCCCTTGTTCTTAAGGGGGGTGCTTACTCCCGGATAAAGACGGACCGGACGTAGGTTTATGTACTGATCAAGCTCAAAACGGGTCTTGAGCAATATCCCCTTTTCCAGTATACCGGGAGCGACGTCAGGGTGACCAATGGCCCCAAGCAAGATGGCATTAAATTTTTTGAGTTTTTCAAGGTCGCTGTCGGGGAGTATCTCGCCGGTTCTCATATAACGCTCGCCCCCAAGATCAAACTCTGTTGTCTTATATTTGAAGTTGCACTTTTCGGAGACAGCCTTTAGTACCTTAAGCGCCTCTGCAATCACCTCAGGACCTGTGCCGTCACCGGGTATAACCGCTATTTTATACATCTTAAATATCCTTTCTTATCAAATAATACAGGTGTTAATCCGAATATTGAGGTATTCGTCAGCAAAGATTATTGCCAATAATACAGATAAGCATATTTTGACTGGATAATAGGGAAAAGGGTTACTCGTGTCAAATATAAATAGGATAACCTGATTCGCCATCTAGATGTCATCTGCCGTTCGACAAGCTCACGGTCGCGAGCTAAGTCGAAGGACTCACGGTTCTGAACCCCCTCGACTTCTCACGGGGTCGAAGAGCTGGGTTGCCGTTAGGTCGCTCCTTGGCTCCTTGAATCTAATATCTATATGGTGGCCGGGGTTGTAGCAAAATCCTGTGCTAATATGAATTATTCGCAATTTTTATGCCGGATTTCGAGGAAGTTGAGGGCGGAATTACGGAGTCTATTGACTTTTTTTTCAGACCAGGTATTTTGCTTTTATCTGAATATCCGGTAAAATATCTCCTGAAAGAGGTGAAACTGATGACTGACTACATCCAGGTATTTACAACAAGTGACACCAAAGAGAATGCCAGACAGATCTCCAAGACGGTTTTGGATAGGAATCTGGCGGCCTGCGCTCAGATTATCGGGCCTATAACAAGCCTTTTTTGGTGGAAAAATAATATCAGTGAAGAGGAGGAATGGCTCGTCATCATAAAAACCAAAGGGGATGTGTACGAAGAGCTGGAACGAACTATCAGAAAGGTGCATAAGTACGAAGTCCCGGAGATAGTGGCTATACCGGTAATCAGCGGAAGCAAAACCTACTTGGATTGGGTGGACCAGGAGGTAATGAAGTAAGAATCTCAGTGAACCATGAATATTATTGATAGAATTCCGGTTACCCCTGCTTCTCTCAAGACTTCAGCTACTAGGTTTCGAGGATTCCAGGGTTCGGGGTTCGAGTGCGGGGCGCAAAGCGTATAGCGCATAGCGTGACCCTTTTAATACTTACCCCTTTACTCATTGCTGATAGCTAGAAGCTGATAGCTGACCCCTAAAAGCGAGAGCTATATGGACATTTCACGTAAGGTCTATTCCTTTTTGAGAGATTACGGCATGAGCGCCGATGATGTGGACATGGACGAAATTTGCAAAAACATGCTCTCGGAAATGGAATCCGGTCTGAAGGGTGAAAAGAGCAGTCTGGAAATGATACCCACGTATGTGGATGTCCCCGCGAGAATTCCCTCCCTTGAGCCGGTTGCGGTTCTGGACGCGGGCGGCACACACTTTCGCTCCGGGCTTGCGTCTTTCAAAGAATCAGGCGAGTTTCAGATCAGTTACTTTTCCAAAATATCCATGCCCGGCACTGAAAGATACCTGAGCAAGGATGAATTCTTTCTGGCAATGGCCGACGCGGTTCGTAATATCGTAGACCGGAGCGACAGGATAGGATTCTGTTTTTCCTATCCAACAGAGATATATCCCAACAGAGACGGTCGCTTGATTCGATTTGTAAAGGAAGTCAAGGCCCCCGAGGTGGAAGGAGAATTGATAGGCGAGAACCTCCTTGCGGCGTTAGGTGTGAAAAGAAAGATCGTGATACTCAATGACACGGTGGCCACCCTTTTGGCCGGAAAGGCTGCCGAGACCACAGGTTCCTATTCCGGCTATATCGGTTTTATCCTGGGGACGGGAATGAACGGGAGTTACGTTGAATCCTGCCTTAAAATCGATAAATTGAAATTGAAACAGGGGGATCAAATTATCAATACCGAACTGGGAAATTTTAGCAAGCTTGACCGGGCCTTGATAGATATAGAGTTTGATAATTGCACGGTTAACCCGGGTGTGAACTCCTTCGAAAAGATGATTTCCGGCGGGTACCTTGGTGATCTGGCACTTAGAACCCTGAAAAAGTCTGCGGATAGAGGTCTTATTAAAGACAAAACCGCCAAAGTATTAAGCGCATTATCAAACCTCAGTACAAAGGACGTTAATGATTTCTTGTGCTCTCCCCGTGGAGGGAATATGCTGGCTGATATCTTGGATCGGGCTGGCAATGAGGATAACGAAACCATTCATTATATTCTTTCCAGCCTGGTGGAACGGGCGGCGAAACTGTCAGCAGCAGCGCTTTCCGCCTTGTCTCTCAAGTCCGGGGCAGGATATTCGGCATCAATGCCTATTTGCGTTACCGTGGAAGGGACGACTTTTTATAGGCTTAAAAATCTGCGGAAGCTCACTAACCTTTATCTCAAGCATTACGTGACTGACCGAAAGGGGATACATGCCGATGTTATTTCCGTCGAAGATGCCACTATTAAGGGTGCCGCCATTGCGGGCCTGTCCTGAAGAGCGGGACAACCTTAAATAGCGAATTAGCTGTTAGCTATTAGCTATTAGCTATTAGCTGTTAGTTATTTGTTAAATGGTCGAATTGTTAAAAGGTGAAAACATCAAAATGTGAAATGGTTATGACACTGTTCAACGAATCAACCATTTAACTATGTAACTATTTAACAAATTGCCGATTTAACTAATCAACCATTCAACTATTTTACTTCGTTGCCTTCTCTCGTCTTCTTATCTTCTTACGTTCTGATCCTTTCTGCGCCAGGCGCTGCCCGGCCCGCCGGCCTGTCCCGCAGTAGCCTTTGGCGAAGACGGAAGCCCTGGGCCTGTCGATGCGGCGAAGGCCCCTGCTCTATGCACTTGAGCCTTATGTAATTCAGCTTGTCATAAGAAAGAGTGGTTTCATTTCGAAGCTTCTATAATAAGGACGCAGACGTTCCGTGTCATAGTGAGCCTTTACATCTACGTGTTTTTTGGAATTTACAACAACTTCTATGGGTACATTGTCGTATCGACCGTTCTTAAGTACTACAAGGCGTCCATGGATTTTCTCAAGGATTAGATCCAGTGCAAGGTTGCCGTAAGCCATGGGAACAATCGAATCAATAGCATCAGGATCCCCGCACCGAACCAGATAACCTAACTTCTGATTGATGATATTTATCGGCTTGCCCCTATTATATTTGGCAGCGCGCTCCCTTAATTCAGAAGAAACAAGGTCACCTATTCCTCCAAGCTTCTTATGCCCATACGCGTCCTTCCTTGCCTCTTTAAAAACCATTTCACCACCCTGGAACATGGCGCCTTCCGATACCAAGACCACGGAATATCTGCTGGGGTTTTTGAAGCGATCCTGCGCGAGCAGTTCGGTGAGAAGTTCTATATCAAATTTGTGTTCAGGAATTACGCATCGATTCGCGCATCCCGCCATAGTGGGGATCATGGCAGTGAATCCGGCGTAACGCCCGAAAACCTCCAGGACCAGGAATCGCTCATGGGAGCCGGCAGATGTGCGCAGGCTATTGGTCATGGATATTGTTCGTGTCACGCATGTGCTGAATCCGATACAATAGTCGGTACCCGGCACGTCGTTATCCATGGTTTTTGGAATGGCAACTACCCTTACCCCCTCCTGATACAACCTTACGCCGTAGCTGAGCGTATCATCACCGCCTATAGGTATTAGATAATCTACCCCTAGAAAATCCAGGTTCTTTAAGACCTCCGGTGTAAGGTCATTCATTTCAGCCTTGTATGTGTCCTGTAGGTGCTTCGGAACATTATCTTTGGACACATGGCTGGGACGAACCCGCGAGGTATGGAGGAAAGTCCCGCCGGTACGTCCTGCCTTGTTCACTATTTCCTCGCTCAGGATCTGGTAGTTCTCGGTGTTGTCGGCATCCTTCTCGGGAATCATTTCTATAATACCCTGCCAGCCGTGACGTATTCCTATTACCTCGAATCCTTCCCGGATAGCCCGGATGGTTATAGCCCGGATTGCTGGGTTGAGGCCAGGGACATCACCACCGCCAGTAAGGATCGCGATAACACCCCTCTTTGTAACAACATTCGCCATTTTATTACCTCCCTTTGCATCTCCGGATATCTGTTTCCGGTGATAGTTGTCTCATTATACACCTCTGATCCTCGAATATTCAAGGTTCGCCCGAATGAGTACGTAAAGGAGTAGATGAGGGTCCAAGGGTTCTAGGGTTGATTATTTTTTTAGCTCTTCACCTGAACACTCGAACCCTGGAATCCTTGAATCCTAAACGTTGTCATGGCAAGAACCAGCCGTGACCGGATATTACCGATACCTTTATCAGGTCATCATCTTTTTTGCCGGTTCGCCAGCCTCGTATTGTTTTGTGCGGAGTTAGTGCACATAAACCAATTCGTCCCTTAAAAGAGAGGCCCATGGGTCATATAGCCAAAAATATTTTAGATATCATTACCTAGCGTACTCATTAAGAGGAGCAACCATATTTAACTACCGGAACAGTAGGGCCTTAGTTTTTTGATTCGCCTGTAAAATATACTCTTCTCAGCACCACGGTGCTTTCGATGATCATCCAGATCTCGAGCATAAGAACGGCAAATCCTATGGAGAAAAGGAGCCAATCCGAGGTAGTAAGGTATTCTATAAGATTTATAACCATAGCCCATCCTGTCATTATAATCATAAAGGCCATGGGCAAAAGCGTGTATATAAGTGGTAATCTTTTGTGGGCCAGGTAGATGGTTATGACCAGGAGTGCGAGCCCCGCAAGCAGCTGGTTAACGGAGCCGAAGAGGGGCCACAGGGTGAGGGCTCCCTCTCCACTTCCATTGTAAAAGGCCAGGATAAAGGCGGTGCCCACGGCTAAAATAGTGGCCGGATGCCGTCTGGCGAGGGCGGGAGCTCCCCAGGCGGTGGAAAGCTCACCGATAATATACCTCTGGAGACGGGTAGCAGTATCAAGGGTGGTAGCTGCGAAGGATACCACAAACACCCCCATTATGGTCATGGTGATCTGGACAGGGATTCCGAGACTCTTGATCATGTTGGCCGCACCTGCCACAAAGGCCTCTATATTGGCGCCCAGGCCCGAGGCGGCTACATAACTCGAGTAGTGTTCGTTGAACGCCGCTGCCCCTGTAAGCGTAATACCGCCTTTGGTCAGGCCCAGCCCGATTCCAGCGCCGCAAGCCACTAGCACGGTCGCTGCAAGGAGACCCTCAAGCAGCATCCCACCGTATCCTATGTAAAGGGAATTGGTTTCCAGATCGCACTGTTTTGATGTGGTCCCTGATGATACCAAGGCGTGAAACCCGGAAATGGCTCCACAGGCTATTATGACAAACATCATTGGTATGATGGGAGGGGCCCCCTCCGGGGAGAGGTTAACAGAAGGCGCTACCATATCCGGCTGCGAAAATATAAGACCCAGCAAGATCAGGGCGAGAGCGATAAAGAGTTGGTGAGAGTTGATATAATCGCGTGGCTGGAGCAGTGTCTGGACCGGCAATGTTGAAGCTATATACGCGTAGATCAGAAGGACAATCACCCAGCAGGCAATAGGATTAATACCGAAAACCGCGGGCATTTCGATGGGTACATAGGCTCCTATGATCACTGTTATGTACATAAGGGTTACCGCGACTATGCTGAGCGGGAGATGGGGAAGGCCCTTATGATATACCATGTACCCAAGCCACATCGCGATGGGGATCTCAAGCCACAGGGGTAGTACCGCATATGGAAACATGGTAAAGACAATCGCTATCACCACACCGAAGATAGCCACCACGATCCAGAGTTCGAAAAAGATGATGAGTAGAAAAAGCGTCCTGACTCGTTTATTGATAATATCGGACGCAATGTCTCCAATGGAGCGACCCTGGTTCCTAAGGGATATCACCAGGGAACCGAAATCATGCACGGCACCCATAAGAATGGACGCTACAAGGATCCAAATCATGGCCGGGACCCATCCCCAGATAACAGCAATGGCAGGCCCTACTACG
>CAYUYB010000012.1:0-18037 GCA_964449025.1 uncultured Desulfobacteraceae bacterium | reverse complement strand
TGTCTTTTTACCCACTCCCGGGATGGCCTGCAACCGTCCCACATCTCCTATGGAAATGGCTTCAAGCAGCACGTCAGGGCCTACGCCTGAAAGTATGTTTATGGCAAGTTTGGGTCCTATCCCAGACACGGATATCAACATGCGAAAGATATCTTTTTCAAGCACTGTTTTAAAGCCAAAAAGGCTAAAAGCATCTTCTTTCACATGCGTATAGATATGAAGACTAATCTGCTCTTCCTCTTCCGGCAAGGTGTAGAAGGTGGACAGAGGCACTATTACCTCATACCCTATGCCACCATTATCGATGATTAATCTTCCGGTAGTCTTTTTCAGCAAAATTCCTTTGATAAAAGCTATCATAGGCCAGTGTTTAAGATTCCTTTATCTCATAAGATACACCCGTCATCACCTCGTTCGGCGGTCCCACGCCCAAGGTCAGGGTATTATGCCGGCTCCTATTCAAATCTCGTCCAGTTGAGGTGGCATATAGCCGCGGCCAGGGCGTCCGAGATATCAGGAGCGAACTTTTTCGGATGTTTGAGGATGACCTGCACCATTGAACCGATCTGTTCTTTGGTGGCCCTGCCATAACCCACCACGGATTTCTTGATCTCCAAGGGTGTGTATTCAAAGACCTTCACTCCACAATTAACCGCGGCTATCAACGCAGCACCACGAGCGTGGCCGAGCTTAAGAGAACTTTTGACATTTTTGGCAAAAAAGACATCCTCAATGGCCATCTCCTCTGGTTGATAGCGGTCCATGATCTCCACCATAGATGTGTATATCTTATATATCCTTTCATAGAAAGGGACATGCCCTGGAGAACTTATAACACCCGCCTCCACACACGAGACAAGATTGTCTTTTTTATCAACGAGGCCATACCCCGTTATTATGGATCCCGGATCGACCCCTAGGACAAGCATCAGCCTACAGCCTCCATAACCTCATCGGCGATATCAAAATTGGCATAGACATTACTTATATCATCATTCTCTTCAAACGCCCCCATCAAGTTCAACATCTGTTCCGCCTTTCTGCCTTCAAGCCTGACAGTTGTCTTGGGGACCATGCTTATCTCCGCGACACTGTAGACCATTTCCCTGTCGTCGAATGCACCTTTGACCTCCTCAAAAAGAGATGGCGCCGTTATAACTTCAAAGGAAGACTGTTCTTCTCTGACATCATCCGCCCCTGCCTCCAGGGCTATGTCCAGGAGTTTATCCTCTTCCACCTTGTCTTTATCAAAGATTATCATCCCCTTTTTTTCAAACATCCATGACACACATCCCGGCTCCCCCAAGCTGCCCCCATGTCTGTCTAGGATATGTTTAATATCAGCAACAGTCCTGTTCTTGTTGTCTGTAAGGCACTCAACAAGCAAGGCCACACCACCCGGACCGTAGCCCTCGTAGTTCACTTCTTCATAAGAGATCCCCTCAAGTTCTCCCGTTCCTTTTTTAATAGCCCTCTCGATATTCTCCTTGGGCATGTTTTCCGCCTTTGCCGCCTGAATGGCCGTCCGTAGCCGTGAGTTTCCGTCAGGATCCCCTCCCCCCAGCCTGGCGGCAACTGTGATTTCCTTTATAAGCTTCGTAAAGACCATGCCTCGTCTGGCATCTGCTGCCCCTTTCTTATGTTTAATAGAGCTCCACTTCGAATGACCGGACATAAATTATACCTCCTGCCTAACCCCAATAACCGATCAACTATTTGACTAATCTCAATCCCAGAACATATACTTCACGGCTCCCTTTTCGGACCGCCTCGGGCCTCAAGACCCTTATCTGATCGAAACAGCCTGACATTCTGTCCCTGAAGGTCTTAAAATCTTCTCCCTCAAAGACCTTGCACAAAAAATTTCCCTTCTCCTTTAGCACGGCTAGGGTGATATCAAGGGACCTTTCAGCAAGATGTAAAGATTGACTCACATCAACCAAACTTATCCCTGTCGTCCTGGGAGCAAGATCACTTAAGACAGCGTCCGTTTTGCCCGCTTCTTGTACCAGCCACTCTATTTCAAGCTTGAGAATATCGGCTTCAATGAAACGAAAATTTTCACAGGAGATATGATCGGGTGCCTTAACATCCAGACCCATAACCTCGCCCCTCTTCCCAACCTTTTTTATACAATACTGGGACCACGAACCCGGATAACATCCCAGGTCGAGCAGACGAAACCCGGGGCGAATTAGCCTGTACTTTCTGTCGATTTCCTCCAGCTTATATACGGATCTGGCTAGCCATTTTTCTTCCCTGGCCCTTATGGAATAGTGGTCTTTCCACTTATTTTGTCCTTTCATCTTGGGTTTATCCGGAGCCAGAGGTTAGATTGCCGTTTCAAGTATTAACTATCATATAAATTTAGCCTTTGCAAAAAAATTGTTAAAGCATATAATTTCTCCACGTTGGCGCCTTGCCATCCTGTTGATTTATAGTCCCAAGCAACGCCGAAGGTCTCATAACCATGCTACCTCGGACAATAAATGAAGCCATAAAGACAACTTTATTACGGTACGAATCTTGTTTGAAGCACTAAAGCTATCAGACATCCCCAAAAAAAACTGCGGCGTCCTGAGGAAATCGTCAAGAACACGCCCTGTAATCTGGATATTGGAAGAAAACGGCGTAAGGGCTATTGTTAAGGATTTTTCCTTAAACGGATTTCTCTTCAGGAATACCGTGGGCCGCTTTCTGGTGTGGAGAGAGAAGAAGGCCTACAGTAAATTGAAGGGGTTAAGGGGTGTCCCTGCACTCTATCGGGCGGTAGACGGGCTTGCGCTCGTCATGGAGGCAATTCCGGGAAAAAGTATAGAATCCCCGGAAACCCTGGCAGACCTTCCTGAAACCTTCTTTGAGGAGTTACACGAACTCGTGGATAAGGTTCACCAGCGCGGCATGGCACACTGTGACCTGAAAAGGGCACCCAATATCATGCTGGGGCACGACGGACAACCCTATATAGTTGACTGGGCAGCCTCTATCTCAAAAACGGAATTCGCCCTGTTCCCCTTAATCTTGATATATGAGAGATTTATCCAGGATGACCTCAAGGCCATTATAAAGGTCAGATTGAAGCATTCCCCGGAGAGAGTGAGCCCTGGAGAAAAAAGATATTACTTTAAACGGGGTCCACTAGAAAGACTAATAAGGCCCGTCAAGGAGAAGGCCAAGGTCTTTCTGAAAAAGATCGCTTAGCGGGGCATAGAAAACCCCAAAACATCCGTCTATCACCCATTCAACGCTGCTGGTCCTGTCTTCCGGGAGTTTCAGCTACCTCGGCCTCTCCATCAAGTCCTCCGCATCAGGCAAGGCCCCTGAGCCAACCCTTAGGTTTATTTCACAGATCCCCAACCAATAACTACCATATATAGTATTTTCTCTTGACGTTAACCGCAAAAAGTTGTATAAGATCCCAAATCCCTCAAAAGGGGTAACCAAACTTATCTAATGGCCAAAACCAGAGCGGAGATGGATAGAAGGACTTTTCTCTTAAGAAGTTCCTCTTTTCTTGCGGGAAGCATCCTGGGGCTGAGTAGTTTCTCTGAGGCCTTTGGCGCTGATAAAACTAGCAATCCACCCAAAGTAGCTATAATTATTGATGACATCGGATACAGCCGATCACATTTAAGGAACTTCCTGGAGATTGGCACACCCATAACCTTTGCCGTTCTGCCGAAACTTGCCGCGACCAAGATGCTTTCCGAGGAAATCCATGACCAGGGGCATGAAATTATACTCCACCAGCCCATGGAACCATTTAATCCAAATATCGATCCCGGCCCGGGTGCTGTCTATGTGGGAGATAACCCGGATAAGATAGTCAATATTATAGGCGAAAACATCTCCGACATCCCTTACGTTACAGGGATTAATAATCATATGGGATCCAAGTTCACAGCCTCCCTGAAAGAGGTGGAAGACGCCCTTTTCGCCATAAAGTTACACGGACTCTTTTTTATAGACAGCCTTACCACAAGCCGTTCAAAGGCGTACGAGACAGCAAAAAGATTGAATATGGCAACCGCCCGCAGAAATATCTTTCTGGATAACCGGCCGCAGGAGCCATCTGTCCTCTCCCAGCTGGATAAACTTAAGTCACTCGCAATCAGGTCCGGATACGGCATAGGGATCGGGCACCCCTACCCAGAAACGGCCAGAGCCATAAACTCTTTTCTAAAGGGTCTCAGCAAACAGGAGATCTCGATGGTATATATATCCTGTTTAATCAATGCCTGAGCTCAACATACAGTCAGTGCCTCGCGGGTTATACCCTATGATCGGGCGGGGGCAGGGATTGAAGCCTTAACATCTCTTCCCTGCATGTCAGATCATAGCTGATAGGTGTAATAGTAATCTTTTGCTCCCTAAGAGCCCTGATGTCTGAATCCACCGACTCATCTTCAACGGGTACCTCTCCGGAAAGCCAGTAATAGACATTCCCCCGGGGATCTATCCTGCTCTCAAATCTCTCCTTCTGTCTCCTTGTTCCCTGTCTGGTAAAGGACACCCCCCTTATTCTGTCTTCGGGAATCGCAGGTATATTCACATTAAGGGCAGTGCCCTTTTTCAGATCATTTTCAGTGATAAATCCTATGATCTCTCTGCTGAAACGGGCAGCGAAACTAAAATCAGGTGCTTTCAGCGTATCAATTGATATGGCGGCAGATCTTATCCCCAAAAAAGCCCCTTCTGTGGCAGCCGACACTGTTCCGGAATATAGCACATTAACACCCACATTGGCGCCCAGATTGATACCGGAAATAATAAGATCAGGAGGTGCTTCCAGCAATTCTTCAACCGCTATCTTCACGCAATCTGCAGGTGTACCGCTCACGCCGTAACCGAAAAATGACCCGTTTTTATATACATCCCGAACCCTTAAAGGAGAATCTAACGTAATGGCATGACCCACAGCGCTCATCTCGGTTTCAGGAGCCACCACAACCAGTTCAAAATCTCCACTGAGCTCTCCGTAAAGGGCCGCTAATCCGTGGGCATAAATGCCGTCATCATTGGTTAAAAGGATTTTCAATGGACTTCTCCTCCCTTGTTTATATTATGTACGCAGTGACCACGGTTTACGTGTGGAGTTCTATATAGAATATATAGTGTCAACCTGCAAATTAAAAAGTACAATAGATTTGTAATCTCTGGTATGATGCCTATATCTCATTCAGCATATTGAACAAGCTTCATCCGGCTAACTATTAGCTAATCAACTAAAAGATCAAAACATGTTGAATAGGTAATGATATCCGGCCCAATACTATACGCTTTAACCGGATGGCATTTAAGCAAGATCACAGTACTATGGAAATCGGACCAAATAATAAATTATACAACCGAGAACTGCACACCCTCCTCAACTTCAGTGCCCTGATTAATTCTTCTCTGAAAATAGAGAGCGTCCTCAACAACGCAATGAAATGGGCGGAGGGATTTATGGATGCCGAGGCCAGCTCCATATTCGAACTGGACGAAACGAAAGATGAATTATTCATCAGGCTGGCAAGAGGAGAAAAAAAAGACCCTGTGAAGGCTATCCGGCTCAAAGTGGGAGAAGGTATAGCCGGTTGGGTCGTAAAGTCGGGCCAGCCTATGGTGGTACCCGATACCAGTAAGGAGATTAGGTTCAGTACTAAATACGATAAGATAACCGGGTTTGACACAAGATCCTTGATATGTGTCCCTCTTACCCTGAAAGGCAAGATCATGGGCGCTATTCAGGTGCTCAACAAGAGATCCAAGGAGCCCTTTAATAACGCGGATCTTGAAATCCTGACTATCATGTCTAATCAGATAGCCGTGGCGATGGAGAATGCGAATCTGTACAGCCGTCTTGAAAAGAAATTCGAACTGACGGCCAGGGAACTTAAGTTGGCCCAGGAGGAATTAATCCGAACCGAACGCCTTGCCGCCATGGGTAATCTCGTTAATGGGGTGGCTCATGAGATAAGAAATCCCATTATGGTGATAGGGGGATTTGCCCACAGGATAAAGAACCTATCTGACGGTAATATCGAAATCTTAAAATATTCAGATATTATACTGACGGAATCCGCCCGCCTGGAGAGGCTGGTCAAAAAGGTAAAGGATCTTGCTGCTGTTCAGTCCGCCTCCCTGTGTCTGACTAACCTTCCTCCCGTAATTGATCAGGTCCTAAATACCTTCAAGCCTATCGCAGCCAAACAGAACGTTAACGTATTGACGTCACTTGAAAAAGATCTGCCGCTGATCAATATGGACCCGTCACAGATAGGCATGGCTCTCTCCAACATATTGGAAAACGCCTTGGAATCAATGTCTGATACGGGCACCCTGGAATTAAGCGTAAAGAGAAAAGAGGATGACGGCATAATTATGATAATCAAAGACACGGGTTCAGGCATCGATCCGGAAGAGATGAGTTCTATCTATGATCCTTTTGTCACTTCCAAGACAACAGGGGTCGGCCTGGGCCTGACCATGGTGTACCAGATCATTTCTAATCATCACGGCGAAATAAAGATCACAGGCAACGAATCCGGAGGAACTACGGTGACCATTCTCCTGCCTTTAACTCATGACGAATATGGTTCATCCGGTTAATGATTACGTAAAGTACTAAATGGGGGGTCCAAGGCCCTTCGCCCCGTTGACACATCTCTGGCCTTGCTCGAGGTCACCAGTGTTCTTTTCAAGGTGCACTCGCCTGACAAAATGGAACTTTAAGCGGTAAACTGCCGCTTATCAGCCTTAATTCATTGAACGAACAGGAAGCACGAAACCCATTTTATTTATGTTCTGGTGAGTGATTCGCCCGTAGTATAACATCACAGCGTAGGCTCGCGTAGCTGTTTTTGGAGAGGTTTCCAGAGTTGATCCATAGCCTGTGTTGGACCAGTAGGGCATATGCACGATAATATTCTCAAAAGGGTTGGGCTCAGCCAGAGCGGGAAATTCTTTGCTTATATCCAGCAGGCTTTCCCACTCCTTTATTGTTGGGAGTCTCCAATCCGTGTAACCGCCATGCTCGAAGTCTTCACACTTTTTTATCGCATCCTTCCAATCAACGGCTGAAAAAAAGTCTAACCTCCATCCGTTTTTTACCCACATCAGATTTGTCTCTTTGTCCGTGACAGTCCCATCACCATTGTCCACAAAACGCTCATCACGACGAACGGACAGCTCAGCCTGCGGCACATCCCCCTCCTCTGATAATGGCACGGCACTTGTCTCAACTTCTGGTCCAAAAATATCCTCTTCATAGAACTCATATATCCCAAAATACTCTACGGATCCCTGTTCATTTAATTTATTCCAGAATTTGACAGCCTGATCCCTTGTTTCATATTTACCCAAAAAAACCCTATAATATTCTCCCTTCCCTGGGACATCGGTCTTTTTCCAGAACAGGATTTTACCTTTATTAGTCATCGCATTGACAAAATTATTGGCATTTTTGAGTTCTTTAAAAGAGGCCAAATGGATACTATAATAGATGTTTTGAGTGCAATCGGCGGTTTCAAACGGAATAGACATTATCAGCAGAGTAACAACCACAACCCTCATCAACAAGCCCTGTAATATTAAAAAATATGATCTCATGGCTCGCTCATGGACCTAATGCGAATAACTATAAGCCTTGCCAAAAAGTACTAACTCTTCTAGGCGAGTGTGATGGAATAATGAATCGCTATGGGCGATTCTTCGGTAACGTCTCTGCCAAGACCAATAATCCCATTCCCGATTAACACGGCCTCGTCTCTTTTGAGGGTAATGCTTTTCTTTCCTTGAAGAAGCGCGAAAGTGCCATTTGTGCTCTGGTCGATCAGAACAAATTTGCCCCGGCGGTATTCTATTTTTGCGTGTGTCCGCGAAACACGGCCGTCATTAACAACTATATCATTGTGGCTTTGGCGTCCAAGGGTAGCACTGGGGCGATTTTGGTCAACCTGGATCCTTACGTCCTGAAATTTCAGCTCCATCCGCGATTCTATCTTCCGGGCATCCAACGAATCGTCAACCATCACCGTCGCATCTTGTTGCTCCCATATAATCTCGTAGATATTCATCTCACCGCTTTTGCCTTTAACTGTGGTTTTATCTATTATGCGGGCGGCACTTTTATGTTTCTCACATAAGACCTCCATAGTATCATCGGTTGTAACAATCTGCCGCTGTTTAGCCATGGATACCATACGAGCCGCTACGTTAACGGCATCGCCAAAGACATCCCCCTCTTCCCTTATGACAGGGCCAAACTGAATACCCACGTATATGTTAGGAGGGCTAACACCCGGGAGCTCTCTAATAACTAGTTGCTCAAGTTCTCTATTCATACAGACCGCCGCCTCAACAGCATCATCGGCGGTGGTAAAGGTGCACATTATTTCGTCACCGATTGTCTTGATCACCGTACCTTTATACCGAGCAGTCACTCTGGAGAGAAGAGAGAGACAGGAACCTATCAAGAGTTGGGCTGTTTTATTGCCTAATCTTTCGTAAAGCTGCGTGCTCTTTGCAATATCGGCAAAAAGTATCGCGAGAGTATCATTTTCCCTAACCATGCTTTACACCTGTCATAATAAGTTGTTTTCTAAAAGCATCAGACCTGGCAGACGATCACACTGGTATTGTCCTTGCCTCCGGCATCTAGCGCTGCTTCAACCAAATTGACCGTCATATCGTCAACATCCTCACTCCCCCTAATGACATCGGCAATCTCCGAATCGGTCAGCATGTCATTCAGGCCGTCGCTGCATAGTATATATATATCATCTCTTTGATAGCCGGCCCAATCAATATCAGGCACCACCCCCTCCTTTGGACCGATAGCTTTGGTAACAATATTCTTCGTCGGTTCTTTACCCGAGCGCCCTGTCCTGAGCCACTCAGTATACGCGGAATGGTCTTGGGTTAGGACTTTAAGCGTGTTATCCCTCCATAGATATAAACGGCTGTCGCCGACATGGAACCACAATACATGCCCGCTCTTCACAGGGATCAGGCCCACCACCGTCGCCCCCATATAGCGCTTCAGCCCGGCCTTCTTGTTACGCTCATACAGGACGGAATTCGCCTTGTTTATGGCCTTATCTACCAAAGAAAACAGACAGATTATCTCGGCAGGCGCACCCTCTACATTAGTGATATCCCTGAGTTCAGCCAGTATCCTCTTAGGTTGAAAAAACTCCGGAAGAATCTCAATAATCGTCTGGCTAGCCTTAGCGCCCTGCTCATGCCCTCCCATGCCGTCGGCGAGAAGCAAACAATGTCCCTCTTTGTCCAGATATATTGCATCCTGGTTCTCGTTACGCACTCGCCCGGTGTCGGAGACGGCTGAAGCGGTAATTTGCGCTCCCTTCACCTGCTGGTGTATTCTTTGAGTCTGGTCCATTTATGCTCACGTTGATGACAGACAAGACAATAAATAATATCAGGAGGAACTCCTCTCATAGGGCAAAACCGATATTCCTCACGGTATAGTTTTTGTGAAGATTCAAGCTAATCCAAATAGTACCGCCTGTCAAGCCATATTGTGCCCCATGATCCACCATCAATGCAACTATAGATGGTGGCTCTAGTGTTGTGTCCCAGAAGCACTTTATAAAAATAGGGATCACAAAAGAAGACCGGAAATCTAAACTCGTCATTCCCCGGCATGACCGGGGAATCCAGTAAAAACAAAACGTTGTGGATGCTGGATCAAGTCCACCATGACGGAATGAGAAGTTGATTTTTTTAACTTACATAAGGGACATCATACTACTCAGCCGCCACAATCCTTGAAATTAGCATTAATAGACAAATGCCTCTTGACAGATTTCAAAATAAATTTTAAAAATCTATATCCTGTTACATGAACTCTGCAAGGGCGCTCCACTACTCCGGTTCCGAATGAGCGGCTTTTTAATATATCGCCAAATATTGACCAAATCCGAAATGTTTACGGGGTCATGAACAGTCCAAGAAATATCATATTGATATTGGCATGCCTCATTATCCTGCTGTGGTCAAACCCTGCCAATGAAGGCCTGTCTGCCTCATCGACGGAAACAGACTACGATAACGGGGTAAACCATGCCCTGATTATCGGTATAGGGGATTATGATGAATGGCCGAAGCTGCAAAGCCCTGTGAAAGACGCGACCGCAATCAGGGATATCCTGCTGGAGAAGTATGATTTCAACGAAAAAGATGTCACCCTCCTGACTGATAATACCAAACAAAAACCAACCCTTGTGAACATAGTGAGCCAGCTGGATAGATATGTTACCGAGCTGACCGATGAGGATAATCTACTGATATTTTACTCCGGTCACAGCGCCGAGGATGATGATGGAAACACCTACTGGATACCGAAAGACGCCAAATTGAATCTGAAAGTTACCTGGCTTAATCACGCGGATATCTGCGAAGAATACCTTGGCAACGAAAATTTCAAGGCGAAAAATCTTACTATACTGACCGACTCTCCCTTTTCCAAATCATTGTTAAAACCGACAAGTATTTCTCTTTCTCCCTATGACCTTCGGTACACGCAAAAGATCCGGGAAAAGGCATCAAACAAATCCAGAGAGCTGATTTCCTTCGGGGATAAACACTGGCCCGGCAGCCAGTCCACGGAAGGATATGGGCTTTTCACATATTATCTGCGGAAGGCCCTCATAAACAACTGGTTTAAGGTCATAGACCTGGAAAACCTTATCTTTGATGAAGATATCATATTTCAAGTCCGCAAGGTCGCTGGAACAAGATTGTTGCGCGGACGCCTCAAAGACTGCCCCATGGAACAGGGAGGTCAGACCATCATCACCAGAGTGATATCTCCTCCCCCCATAAACATAGAGGATGCGTACGTTAATCCCAAAAAGGGTTATGCGGGCGATAATTTTATTGTTGAAGCGATCACAAGCCGACCCGCCTCTGAAGTATATGTGGAACTAGAGGGTAAGAAACATCTCATGGACGGTGACGGTACCGAATGGAGACGTGCTCTAAAAGTAACCAGTATTGGGACTTCTCCATTCCGGGTAATGGCCATAAATGAAGAGGATATCGAGGGCGATTCCAAAGCCGGGGAGATCAACACCTTAACGCCTCTTACGGGTATGGTGAACATAACTACAGCCCAGGTCAATCCTGAGAAGGGAGAAGGTGGAGATATCTTCAGTTTTACCGCTAAAACAGATATCCCTGCGAAAGCGGCCGCGCTTATCATATCCGATAAGCGTTATAATATGACGGGTTCCGGGACCGAATGGTCCCTTATGCAAAAGGTCGAGGAAACCGGCAGCGTGCCTTTTTCCATAGTAGCGGTTAATGAAGATGGTGTGGATGGTCGCCCCAAGGGCGGCATAATATCTGTAAAGGCGCCTGTAGTAGCCATCGTAAAGCTTCAGGCAGAACCGGCAAAAGGCTACGCTGGAGATGATTTCCTCATAACAGCAAGCACAGACCACCCTGCTCGTTCAGTTATTCTACAGATGGATGGTATGACCTATGAGATGCAAGGATCAGGCAAAACCTGGCAATTTAAAAGGAACATTGCTGACATAGGACCGAAACAATTTACAGTTATGGCGAAAAACATGGAGGGATTGACAGGCCCTTCAAAGAGAAGTGAAATAATAACCACCGAAAAACCACCCGGAATCCCTGACGTCACAAGAGTCGCTCTTATGCCGGAAAAGGTTCGCGTCGGGGAACCCTTTATAATAAACGTCAAGACTGCCGAGCCCGCTCAGGAGGTATTCATAGAGCTTGAAGGTAGGCAGCAACAGATGGAGGGTTCGGGAACCAATTGGAAATACTCAACCCGGATAGCAAGCCTTGGGGAAACCGATTACAGGATTATTGCCAGGAACAGAGACGGCATAGAGGGTCGTTCTAAGGAAGGAACTATAACCACTACGGAGAAGGTAGGAATAGATGTGGTTCAGATGGCCGTCGCACCGCAGGAGGGAAACGTGGGAGATCCGTTCCTCTTTACTGCCACCACTGCCGACCCAGCAAAAAGTGTCAAAGCCGTGATTGGTGATAGGAGTTACGATATGTCAGGGTCCGGTACCTCCTGGTCTATGACAAAAAAGATAGAAGATCTTGGGCCCATAGATTTCTATATTATAGCCTCCGATGATAAAGGGGTTGAAGGAAGTTCTATGGGAGGAACCCTCGTGACAAAAGCACGTCCGGCCAATGTCATAGAGGCATCAGTAAAATCAGCCCATGGCTATGCCGGGGAAGAATTCACAATAACAGCCACTACGGACAATCCGGCCACCTCTGCTTCCCTGGATATAGACGGGGTGATCTATGCCATGGAAGGTTCCGGCACAAATTGGCTATACAAGAAAAACATCCATGATGTCGGTAAGATGCCATTCGTGGTTGCGGCTAAAAACATGGAAGGCGCCCCCGGCACACCATGGAGCGGGGAGATAACAGCCAGGCTTGCTGTCCCGGACGTTACCACCGTATCCTTCAGTCCCGCAAAGGTTTATGCGGGCGATGATCTAAACATTAAGGCACAGACCTCTTTCACCGCTGAGAACGTCTTTATGGAGATTGAAGGCCGGAGACTACCCATGCGTGGCGCTGGTACCGACTGGACCCTTAATACTCAAATAGCGAGTATCGGTGACACCCCCTACGAGGTGATAGCCTATAATGAAGAGGGCGTTTCCGGCATCTCCAAACAAGGACGCATACCGACAGAAAAGAAACCGAGCGAGCTTGTCAATATCGTAACAACCGAGGTAAACCCCTCTGAAGGATATGCCGGAGCAACATTTACCTTTAATGCCGGTACCGACAGGCCTGCTCAAAGGGTTATCCTCTCCATCGGCGGAAAAGATTATGATATGACCGGCTCCGGCGTTGCCTGGTCCCTTTCCGAAAAGATACAGAAGACGGGAGACCTTGTGTTCTCCGTTGTTGCTATTAATGAAGACAATGTCCACGGCATTGCCAAAACAGATACATTTGTTGTATCGGAGATTACAGAACGATATACCTATAATGAAGACGGCACAATAACAGACAAGGTAACCGGTGAAGTTAAATCCAGGTTTTTGGATAATGGTGACGGAACCGTTACGGATGTGGCCACTAACCTTATGTGGATGCAATCTCCCAAAAGGCTGGCGGTTTCATATGAGGATGCGGAACAGTACTGCAGAGACTTGTCCCATGCCGGATTATCGGGTTGGAGACTCCCCACTGCCAATGAATGGCAAGATATAATAGATAAATCACAAGAGGCGCCAGCCCTGCCCCTGGGGCACCCCTTTAAGAATATTATTTACAGCGTGTTTTTCTGGTCCAAGACCAAACACTCCAGTCTTGCGCAGCGCATTTATGTTGCTGATCTGTACACAGGGAAAATAGGAGCCCAAAGCAAAAATGATCAGTATATTGTATGGCCGGTCAGATACGCTGAGTTTTCAGGAAACTAAGGCGTAGTTATGGGATTCGTTACAATAGCCTCTGAATCACACACGGGCAACAGGAAAGACAAAAATGAGGATTATCTTTCCTATTACTCCCCTGCGGACGGGTCCGTCCCGGAAAGAGGCATCCTTCTGGCCTTGGCGGATGGGATGGGCGGACGACCCGGAGGGGCCTTGGCCGCAAGGATTGCTGTTGACGTCTTGATGGAGGAATATTATAAGGATAAATCATCAGACATCCCTGAATCCCTGAAGGAGGCCTTTCTGAAAGCGAACAAGGTGGTGATATCCAGAGGCGATGAGGATAGAAGCATCCAGGGAATGGCTACGACACTGATTGCGGTAGTATTAAAAAGGAATAAAATGTATTCAGCCCATGTCGGAGACAGCAGGGGTTATATCATAGATAAAGACACAATTTCACGTTTTACGGAAGATCATTCCATCGTGGCGGGCCTCGTAAAGGCAGGATATATCACTGAAGACCAAGCTTCATCTTATCCGGGAGGGAATATAATCACAAAAGCAATAGGCCTCGCCCCTGATCTAAAGGTTGACGCGCCCAAAAAGTTCAGGAAATTGAAACGTGGTCAATACATAATGTTGTGTTGCGATGGTCTCCATAAAGATGTCCCTGATGAAGACATACTTAAGACTGTGATGGAATTCGGAGAACCGTCGACAATATCTGAAAAACTTATACAAAAAGCTCTTGAGAATGGTGGCGATGACAATATCAGCGTCCTGATAGCAAGGATAGACAAGACCGGTTTCTTTTCTGCCCTGATAGGTTGACAAGGACGCATACAGAAACTAATCATAAGAAATATCGGTTTACCTGATAGCTGAAACCTAAGAGCTTTGTGTTCAATCTCTTGAGGTAATCCTGGATGGCTGAAGATCGGATAGGTGATTATGAAATAATAAGTTCGCTCGGAAGAGGCGGCTTTGGAAGCGTTTATAAGGCAAGGTCCGCTAGCGGCAACCTTGTTGCGCTGAAAGTCCTTAATCCCCAGGTGCTTGATAATCAAAAGGTCGTAAAAAAATTCTTTCACGAGGCCATGATTCTTGCCAAACTGGATCATCCTAATATTTGCAGGCTCATAGAGTTCTTTCCGGATAGCCAAAATTACGCTATCGTAATGGATTACATTGAAGGTAAAGAACTGAAACAGCTACTGCAAGAGCAACCGGATGGCCTCTTGCCTTTTGACAGGGCCTTCCGCATAGCGAAACAGAGCCTGTCGGCATTTCAATACGCACACGAACACGGCATACTGCACAGGGATATCAAACCGGCCAATATCATGATCGACAAACAGGGAAACAGCAAGATTATGGACTTCGGAATAGCAAAGGTTGCCGGCGCGGCAACCCATGATACCGCCGCCAGCATGCTTTCAATCCATTACACCCCCCCTGAAAGGTTTGACCCCAGCCGGGCCGTTGACGCAAGATCCGATATTTACTCCCTGGGCCTTGTATTTTACGAGCTTTTTGCCGGAAGAAGGCCTTTTGACGTGGAAGAGACCTCACAGATAATGTTCTGGCATCTGAATGAGATACCGGAACCACCTTCCACCTATGTGTCAGGACTGCCTGACGAGGTAAGTCTGGCCATTGAAAAGGCCCTTGAAAAAGACCCCGATGACCGGTTTCAAGATTTTAAGGAGTTCAGCGATGCCATGGGAGAAGGAGCCCCGGGTCTCGATTATACCACTCAGCTGTCTGATACTGAGGCCACCACTTTCGATCAGACAGTCGCGACATCAATCATAGAACCCAGGGCGATTAAACCGAGACGTTCCAAGAAAAAGAAGGGGGCTGGCCTGCCCATGTCCTTTGTGATGGGGCTCTCATCCGCGGTCCTCATAGCCTTACTTATAGGCGGCTTTTTTGCCTATAGGACCTTCGCGCCCACAACGCAGCAAGATCAAGTAACCACCATGGTGAACGAATCTCCAACTATCGCTGTTGAAGGCGGATCGCTTAACACAAAAGGTTTTACCGAAATCACACATGAAAAAGATAATAGTGTGATGATATTTATCCCCGCCGGCCAGTTTATCATGGGTTCCGACAATTACAGCACTGAAAGACCAGTGCAAACCATTTCCCTGGACAGCTACTTTATAGATAAATACCCGGTGACCAACGGACAATTTTATAAATTTATTGAAGAAACCGGATATGTAACAGATGCTGAAAAAAGCGACTCTGGAAAGGTGAGAATAGGCAGGCGCATGAGAGAATTTCCGGGTGCTACATGGAAGATGCCTGACGGATCGACTCCGATCGAGGGAAAAGAGGATCATCCAGTGAGCCAGATATCCTACAATGACGCTGTCGCCTATTGCCAATGGGCTGGAAAAGATCTTCCCACCGAAGCCCAGTGGGAAAAGGCGTCTAGGGGCCCTAGCGGTTCCACTTACCCCTGGGGAGACTCGGACCCCGACGATACCACTGCCAACTTTGTGGACAGCTTCATCGACGGTACCACTCCTGTAACTGAATATGAAAGAGGACAAAGCTATTATGGCGCTTTTGATATGGCAGGCAATCTCTATGAGTGGTGTAAGGACTGGTACGAGGATGGAGAGAGAAAACCCGAAAATCCCACCGGACCGGATACCGGAACCGTGCGCGTGCTCAAGGGAGGTTCCTTTAGCGAGGGAATAGACAGCTTGCGCTCATCAAACAGGATCAGTGACGAACCCGCTTCAAGTGCCGTTATTTACGGCTTTCGCTGCGCGAAAAAAGCGGAATAGGGTAAAAGCTCTCGGCTATTAGCTGTCAGCACTCAGCTTTCAGGGAAAACCATAAAAACAAAGAATCGACTGGATCCTGACCGCTCATTGCTGAATACTGATACGCTACTTATTCAACTCTTTCAACACATCATCCGTTATATCAGCGCTTGGATCCAGATAACCTATAGCGTTAGCATCCTTTAAAATAATAGTATACCTTTGCTTTTTTGCTACATCCTTCAAGACGGGATCCGCCTTCTGCAATATTATGGCTACCAGCTCCTGGTCTTCATTGGAGATATCTTCCTTGGCGTCCTCAAGGAGTCTTTGATAATCCTTATACGCCCTGTTGAGCTCCTGTGCTTTATCCCGCCTTTCAGCGAAGTCCATTGTTTCACCCTGCTCATTAATAAGGGCCCTGAGTTCATTTATCTCTTTAAGCTTCCCCTTGAGTTCGGTCTCTTTCTCGCTCCGCAGTTGCTGGATATCCTGCTTGGCCTTCTTGCCCATTTCTGATTCATTAACAAGTCTCTGCAGATTAATATAACCCACCTTGTTATCCGCCGCGTAAGACAGCATGCTTGATCCCAGAATCATAGCCACACAAAAGGCAACGGATAAAATTATCCTTCTTCCCATATAAATCTCCCTTATCTTATTATTTGAATGGTTAAGTCGTTAATTGATTAAATAGTTGAATGCTTTCCCTTATAACTCAGGCCCCCTATCCAATATCCAGTCTCCAGTCTCCAGTCTCTAGTCTCCAGTCTCCAGTTTCCAGTCTCTAGTCTCTAGTCTCCAGTCTCCAGTCTCCAGTCTCCAGTCTCTAGTCTCCAGTCTCTAGTCTCCAGTCTCCAGTCTCTAGTCTCTAGAAACGACAGGCTCGGCATATCCCTGACGTTCATCAAATCCGGTGTTCCAAACATATAAGGACGTTGAAGGAGGCTGAAATCATCTCCAAACTCGTCAAATTCCTCCTCGGTTTCGTCTTTCTCTTCTTCCTCCTCCATTTCGATATCGATCCACAGTGGCGGGGTCATAAAAAAGTCTTCTCCGCCCGATGATGCCAGCAATTCCTCAAGTGCCTCCTGCTGTGGAGAAAACACGATCAAGGCCGCACTGGAAAGCAATCCCAGTATATTGGCATCCGGGTCTATTTGATAGATGCCTATCTGCACTATCCCGGGCCTGTCGGGAAAATTTACCACCGGATCAGGAGGATAGTTCTCCGCAAGTCTTCCTCCGGGCACATCATCTGTCGGGTCAGGGTTTTCCACACTCAGCACTGCTGCATATTCACCACGGGCCTTCTTTTCACCTGCTGCGGCTAATTCAAATTGAGGATGTACTCCCGTGCCATTAAGTACTACCAGCAAATCCACAACATCCAACTGTGGTGGAGCAGTTAATCCCACTGTATTTGCTAAGATAACCAGGTCATTCCCGCTTATAACGTTATCAAGACTAGCGGTGTCGTTTCTCCATGCTTCATAGTCCATATTATCATAAACCGGCAGAAATGAATCACTATCATACTCTGTTGTTACAACACTCCCATCAAGGGTCCCTTCCAGGGTTATTCCAATCTTCCCCTCTTCTCCAGCATCAATAGAGGTAATCGCCAAACTGTTCTTCCTGACCTGTTGCTCGAACAGTACCGGCTCCGCCTTTGCACTTGCAGTTACTGCAAGATAGGGTACTTCAAGGAAAATGCCACCATCACCGTTGCTCGCATCGGCTATAAGGTCACCACCCACGCGAATCTGGATCGGTACCGCCGTATCTAAATAGAATCTGCCTTCGATAGTAGGGCTATCTATGTTCCTCTCATCCCACTCCTGACCTATT
>CAYUYB010000011.1:0-19220 GCA_964449025.1 uncultured Desulfobacteraceae bacterium | reverse complement strand
AGGAATCCGAATTATTCAAGACCTTCATAGTTATCTTTTGTGAAACAAGACTTGGTCAGGAATTAAAAAATTATATCCGTTTTTTCCCTGAAAATAAAGTCATAAGAAGTAACGTCAAATACCTAGCAGATTTTGCCCTATACAAAAAATTTAATAATAACCTCAGGTATTTTGATAAACCGGCCTTTCTGGATCTTGTCACTGAATTGATTGATGTAGATTACGCTCTCTTAATTCAGCAAGATCCAACGGTAACAAAGAAAAACAGATATGCCTTAACACATTTCCATGTAAAGATTGACTGGCCTATCTCCGACGCTGCAGAGGATCTCGCTAAGCAGCTAAGGTATATACAGAATAGTCTATATGAAAATGGCAATCAGACGGCCCATATTCTGCAGAATAAACTCTTTGAATATTATGGCTGTCATCATACTGTTGGAGGGAGGAGAACAGCGGCCCTTATTGCAGCACAATTATTGAGAAAACTCGATTTGATAAGCACTATATATGTCTCCAGCTCAGAATCCCGTTCAATGATCAAGTATTCTGAAAGGGGCGTCTCCAAATATTTTCTTATCCAGTTTACGAACGATCAGATCAAGGCACTTGCGGAAAGAGAGAACATGGATGTCGAGACATTCAAGGCCTCTTATCTATACCCCGCGTTAGATTATTATGTGGGTATTTCGGAAGCGTTCTATAGACACACCCTGCATTCAGAACCGCCGGAGGACGGAAAAATAAGGAAGGTAAAACCGGCCTATAACTGGTTAAGGCTCGCGGATGAGTTTTTGCACCCTAAGCCTGACTCTATCCAACTCAGACCCATAAACTATAATTGGATATATACCCAAGAGTAATTTATCCTGTTGCTATAATTTTCCCATAATGCTTTCGTCAGTTTACGTCCTATTCCTCATCGGCCGCACTAAAAGGCGATGTTTTTCCTCCTTTCCGTGGGTCTTGCCCACATAAAGTGTTTTTACCTGCTACCCAAGGCCCTCTTCCAAGAGAAGAGAGTCACAATTAATCTCCTCCTTCTTGTCTGCTGTAACGATTAGCACGATTTCTCCGGGGATTTCAGAATAGTCTTTTAATGTTTCGATCAATATTTGATCTCAATCCCCAGATCGGTGCTATATCCTAACTGTGATAAATATTGCTAAAAGTCATAATCCTTGAATCATTCCATAATGAGGGTTATTTGGACCTTCAAGCAACATAATGGATTCAATGATGATTTTTACCGGCTCGCTCTCCGGATTTTCAAAAAAATCCTTTAACTCCGGATGTTTTCTAGATAACTCATTTCGTATTCGTTCTTGTTCGGAATCTCCTATGATGCCCTGAAATCGACCTGAAATGGTAAGGGCTATTATTTCATTGTATGCTTGATTTGACATATTCTGTCGTGTGTCAATCAGTAAACTGACGGCCGGGTTTTCACGCATATTTTTATATTTGTGGCTGTCCCTGGGGGTTATCAGATAGATTTCGTCACATGAATCGTTAGTGGAATAGGCCATAAGAGAACAGTGGGGTCGGTTTTGCGAGGCAGTTGCTAGCACACAGGTACCTTGGTCCCGTATTAGAGCCCTCACCTTTACGCGAACGTCATTATCCATTATTTTACCCTTTCAGCTCTGCGCCATTGGTTGGTGATATTTATGAAATATTATATACTATTATAAAAACAGAAAAAATCGCAATCTCTGATCTACAAAAATGGACAAAAAGAGCTTGATGGGTTAAAGTCTGGGCTAAATGACAAGATCAGTTTATGGAAGCCTTAAGATTGTTGAGGAGAAGACATGGATACAGAAGCTGCATTTGATAACGAAAAGTATATAACGGAACAGGCATCCGAGATCCTTGAGCGGGCCAAGAGATTCAATGATAAACTATACTTGGAATTCGGAGGAAAGCTCCTCTATGATTATCATGCCGCAAGGGTACTGCCTGGATATGATCCAAATATCAAGATGCGACTCTTACAGGAATTGAAAGACAAGGCGGATATCCTCCTTTGCATCTATGCGGGTGATATTGAGAGGAAAAAGATCAGAGCGGATTTTGGGATAACCTATGACTCCGAAGCCCTTAAACTGATAGATGATCTGAGGGAATGGGCTATCGATGTCCTAGGAGTCGTCATTACCCGTTACGACAGTCAGCCTGCATCCAAGCTATTTAAACAAAAACTGGAACGAAGAGATATAAAGGTATATACGCATAGATTTACAAAAGGGTACCCGACGGACGTCGATCTGATAGTAAGTGACGAAGGGTACGGGGCAAATGATTATATAGAAACGCAAAAACCACTGGTCATTGTCACGGGGCCCGGCCCGTATAGCGGAAAACTGGCAACTTGCCTTTCTCAAGTCTATCATGAATATAAAAGGGGCATCAATGCAGGTTACGCGAAATTTGAAACCTTCCCTATATGGAATCTGCCCCTCAATCACCCCGTAAACATAGCCTACGAAGCAGCCACGGCCGATATCAAGGATTTCAACATGATTGATCCATTCCATTTGGAGGTCTACAATGAAAAAGCCGTGAATTACAATCGCGATATTGAAGTGTTCCCAGTGCTCAAAAGGATACTGAAAAAGATAAGCGGAGCTGAAGCCTTCTATAAATCACCAACAGATATGGGCGTAAACCGCGCAGGTTTTGCCATCGTGAATGATTCCCTTACCAGGGAGGCGTCAAAGCAGGAGGTTATAAGGCGATATTTTCGGTATCGATGTGAATATGCCATGGGATTAACAGAAAGGGAAACCGTGCAGAGGGTGGAATTGTTGATAAAAGACCTCAACATCGCAACAGATTACAGGGGTGTCATTGCACCCGCCCATCAGGCCGCCTTGGAAGCAAGAGAAGGCGATAAGGGAAATGAGGGTATATTTTGCGGCGCAGCCATAGAATTAAAGGACGGTACTATTGTGAGTGGCAGTAATTCATCCCACCTTCATGCAGCATCCAGTCTGATACTTCATGCTATCAAGCACCTGGCAGGAATCCCTGAAAAGATCAAGCTGCTGCCTCCAAATATCACGGAATCCGTCAGGAACTTAAAAACCGAAATACTTAACGAGAAAAGTCTTAGCCTAGATGTCCTAGAAACGCTTATTGCCTTAAGTATCAGTGCTACAACCAACCCTGCCGCGCAGCTTGCCATAGAAAAGTTGACTGAATTGAAGGGCTGTGAGGTCCACATGACTCACATACCTACACCAGGCGATGAAGCGGGCTTGAGACGTTTGGGAGTGAACCTCACAAGTGATCCCAATTTTTCATCCAAGGATCTGTTTATAAGCTAGATCCCGAGCAAGAATATTGACTCCCCATTGCCTTTTCATTTTTATACATTATATTTGCAGGAATCCAGGATTAGATCATGGACGACCCGGACAGAAAGATTTTAAAATAGTAATTGTCGAAGAAGAGTTATAAATATCGATTTATGAATACAAATGCAACGGTTGCAGGCACAGTTTTGAACAGCTTGTCTTTCCCCCTGACGAAGAGAACGGTTTTAAGTGTCCCGCCTGGTGGAAACAGGACATAAACAGGCTGGTGTCTAACTTTTGCAGTATTTCATCAGGTGGAGGTTCAGGTATAAATAGCGCTGTTTCATCTGTTTGTTCGTCGTCTGGAGGGTTATCCTGACGAACTTAGAGGATAAAGCCGTGAGCTTATGCAACAATAGCTGTTAACTTATCCTGAAATATTATAAGAGATAATAGTGAAGTGAATTCAATACAGAGGTTTGTGTTAACAGATAACAGGATTTCAGGGTCAGGCGAGATGTCCTTTTCCGGTGTCTGGGCCGATTGAAAATTGATCAACCATTTTTTCAACAATATCTTCATCGTCCTCCTGGGTTAATCTTGATTCCAAATCTCGCAGGGCTATGGAGAGTGCGGTTTCTAGCATGTCCCTGCCGTAACTTTTCCTTGCTTTTCCCAATTTGTATTGAGCTTCGTTTCTCGCGTCCTCTATCATATAAGAAGCCATAAGTTCGGCCTTTTGGATGATCTTTTGTTTTTCTTTCTCACCAAGGGCTATTATCTGTTCCCGCATCTCTTTAATCTTCTCATCAATAGCGGCAAATCTATCCGACTCAGATGTCATTAGAGAATTGGCCTCTTTGAGTTGCTCTTCAATAGTGTTTATCTTTTCTTCCAGATTTTTGCGTTCGCCCTGCAAGAAATTAACCAAGGGTGTTTTGCCAAATTTTATAAATGCTGCCACCAAAATGCCAAAATTGACGAACAACATGACATTGTCCCATATTATACGAGCCTCGCTGTTGCCATCCGCTGCAAAACTAAAAGGGCAGAGCAAAATGCTAAAAGAAAAAGTGCCCACAATTAGCAATAACGTTATGTTATTTCTTTTACTATTCATTGGTTTTAGTCCGAAGACCACTGCTGATAATCTTTTCTACTATTTCATTAGCCAGCGACATGGCCTCACTCCGAATGTATTTTCTGGCTTCTTTCAGTTTATTTTCTAGCTCTTTTTCCGCTTCATCTCTTATGGAGGCGACCTCTTCCCTGGTATCGACCAGGATTTTATCGGCAATTTTACCAGCCTCCATCCTTATATGGTAACTGTCTTCCAAGGCGTGTTGCCTTGCCTCTTTCTCCATGGAGGCGCATTTATGAATCAGATTTTCTCTCTCCTCTTTGAGATCGCTGAGCATTTTATTTTTCCCGGCGATATGCCGCGCCCTGTCATTGATGATCCTCATGATAGGCTGGATCATAAGACGATTCAGTATAAAAAACAGGATCAAAAAATGAACGACTTGAAGGACAATAGTCGCATTAATATTTATCATAGGACATACCGTGCGAGATAATCACACCACAAAAAGAAGAAGAAGGGCGATAACCAGAGAATAAATGCCTGTTGATTCTGAGACTGCCTGGCCTACGAGCATGGTCCTTGTCAGAAGACCTGCTTCTTCAGGCTTTCTGCCTATAGCCTCACATGCCTTTCCTGCGGCAAAACCCTCTCCAACACCGGGCCCGATCGCACCTAATCCCATAGCCAACCCGGCGCCCAATAATGCTAAAGCTCTTATAAAGTCAGCTCCGTTAATGTCCATAATCTGTCCTCCCGAAGATATGTTATTAATAAAAATATCCTACAAAACAAGAATCAATAAAAGCGCAATGATCAAGGAGTATATACCCGTGGATTCTGCAACCGCCATACCCACCAGCATGGTACGAGCTAGTACCCCTGTATCTTCACTCCTTCGCGCGGCCCATTTCACCGCACCTGCGGCTGTTATCCCTTCCCCGATACCGGGCCCGATGCCTCCGAATCCTGAACAAAGTCCGGCACCGAGGAGCGCCATGCAAGGTGTCAAATAGGTGGTTTCCACCCTTTTGGTGAACAGAAGGAGGAGGCTAATAAGAAATCCATAGATGGCGGTGGACTGCGCGACGCTCAATCCTATCAACATCAGTCTATTGACATCGGTGTTCGTTTCCGGGTTACGGGCCACACCGGAGACTGCCTCCATGGCGGTAAAGCCGTTTCCAACCCCAGGCCCAATAGCCGCCAAGCCCGTGGCAAGTCCTGATCCCAGGAGGGCCGCCCAAGCCGGGTGCAGTGGAAGAGATGAAAAATCCAAAAATATCAACAAAAAGGCTATAACCATTCCGAAAACGGCCGGGGTCTGGCATACTGCAGAGCCTATAAGCATTGTGGTAATAATCTTATTACCGGCTTCCGGTTGTCTTACAATACCGAAACAGGCGCTACCGGCCGGCATGCCAGCACCTACGCCTGAACCTATGGCGGAAAGCCCCATGGACAAACCTGCGCCGATGGATGCCCAAGCAGTCAGGATATTTTTGGAAGTTGGGGTGGTAAATAGCAGAATTACTGATACAACTAGGGCGAAAATAGCCGCCGACTCGGCGACGGCCTGCCCTACCAGCATATTCTTAATAACGTCCCCGGACCTTTCTGGCTTTAAGGACAGGGCCTCATTGGCCAAACCTGCGGCGTAACCTTCTCCGAGAGCAGCTCCGATAGCCCCGAATCCAATTGCGGTGGCCGCGCCGACGTAAAGAGAGGCCTGTATATATGTCATATAATCCAGCATTTGATCATTTTACCTGCAATGAGATATACACAAGGGTTAACATGGTAAATACGAAGGCCTGTATCACGCCGATGAAAAAACTGAAGAAAGCTATCAAAAGCGGGGGAATAATCAGACTGTACACAAGGTGAGACACCACCAGAACTATGATTGCCCCACCCATAATATTCCCATAAAGACGGAATGAGATAGAGATGACTTTAGCTACTTCAGTGACTATGTTTATTGGGACCATAAAAAAGATAGTCTGGAAGTATTCTTTGGCGTAATTCTTAAAACCCTTAGTCCTGATACCCGCATAGTGGGCGATGAAAAATCCCATTATCCCTAATCCGAGAGGTGTATTGAGGTCCTTGGTGGGTTCACTTAGCTTAGGAACGGATCCCAGCCAGTTGCATAGAAGTAAGAACATGAATAGGGCACAGATTAAGGGGAAGTATTTCTTGGACATATTCTCATCCAGGGTGTCGCGAGTAAGGGAATAAAAAGCGCTTACAAAAAGTTCGGCAACAACCTGAAAAGGATTGGGAATAAGCCCGGCCTTTCTCGTTGCCAGAAAACCGAAACATATCAATAATACCATCACGATCCAGGTCATTATTATGGTTTCGGTGTTGAAAACCAGGTTAACCCCGAATAGTTCTATCGTAAATTGGGGAATGCTAGCAAGTTCTTCCATGATTCCAGCCCGCCTATACCTTTTGAAGGGGTAGAAAACGGTCCAGTAAAAAATGATTAATCAATATTGTCAACTGAACCATGAATAGACCTGAAACTGACCCTATAAAACTGATCGAATCCACTTTCATTGAGATGACAAGGGGAATAGCAAGGATTGCGAACCTGAAAAGCATGGAACCCAGGGCAAGGACACCCGCTCTGGTCTTTGATCGGCCATTCTCTATTTGAAAAAGGAGGGCTTGTCCCATAATCAAAAAATTGATCACGCTGAAAAGCGTGCCGAGCACTAGGCCTTTACCCATGGGTTTTTCACCCACTAATATCATCAAAATAGCCAGCGCGATTGCCATAAGCATTGCCTGGTAACAGTACTTCCTTTGTATGTCTTTAAGTGTCTTCATTGTCTCGTTTAGATCGCGATTCTTTCTTTGCCTTTAGGTCGATTACCTGGTCTATCTGGCGGTATACAGTGAACCCGCCACTCACAATTCCCAAAAGAATAAAGATTGTGATGAACAGCCCCTTTGTCTTCAGCCACTTATCTAAGAGATATCCAATGCCAAAACACAGCAGGATGCTTCCCGCCATGGTCAGGCCTACCTGGCTGACCAAGACGATGTTTTCCAGCAAAGGACCGTGTTTTTTAGGATCGAATATATATACCTCCTAATTCCGGGATTGAACTGGGATTATTATTGTTCAGTCGATCATAAAAAAGCGTTACGTTTTCACACGCATAAAATACCTTTAAAAATAAATAAATTTTTCATATGTTTTAAGTGAAAATCTTAGGACTGTAAAGGAAAAAATAAGCGGCCTCATATTCATAGACTCTCGGGCCCGATGCCCCAATTATTCCTGGATATTTACAGTATCCGGGGTTTTATATTTACACGGAATACTACAGCGTCAATCGTCATGAGTGCTTGATCCCTAGAAGATCACACACATGTTTGCTAAAACAGACGATCAAAAGTACAATTACTAAAGAGGCTATCAGACGTGGACTATCTATGATGACATTGGGCCTGGGGTCACTGTTGTAAACAATGACTCTCGCCTGAATTTATAATTCTATCTTTCTATTGGAACACAAACGTTAGGTAATAGATTGAACACAAAAAAGGATGACTTCAAGTGGATAAAGACCCATTGTTCGAGGATGGATCACGGCGGTTGCGGGCTCCTGGTGGGTGTAAATAACAACCGCGTAGTTAAGGTAAAAGGGGATCCAAAAGGTCTTTTAAATAAGGGCTATATATGTGCGAAAGCAATAGCCGCACCGGATATACTTACTCATCCCGGCAGGCTCGAATATCCCCTTAAACGCGTTGGAAAACGGGGCGCCGGCAAATGGAAAAGGATAAGCTGGCACGAAGCCCTCGAATCCATTCGTGAGAATTTTTTAAAAATAAAAGACTTCTACGGCGCGAGAGCGGTCGCCTTTTGCCTGGGTATGCCGAAAGGGATGGAACATTTTGCCTTGATCCGCCTTGCCAATATCTTCGGTTCTCCTAATGTTGTAGGGCCCCAGGATGTGTGCCACATGCCCAGGGAGATAACCGGAAGACACACGTGCGGTTTTTATCCCGTAGCTGACTTTAATAATAAAACCGGACTGGCACTACTATGGGGAAGCAATATAACCGGGACTAATGATGAGGGAGAAATTTGCAGTCGTCTGCTGGGCCAGATAAAAAGGGGCACCGAGCTTATTATTGTCGATCCCAGAAAGACGGCCCTTGTTCACAAGGCCAAATACTGGCTCCAGATCAGACCTGGAAGCGATAATGCTCTGGCCTTGGCCTTTCTTAACGTCATTATAGAAGAGGGGCTTTATGACAAGAACTTCGTAGACAAATGGTGTTATGGCTTTGATGAATTATCCGATCAGATCCAAACATATTCACCGGAAAAGATGTCGAATATTATATGGGTGTCGGCCGAACTTATTCGCAAAGCGGCAAGACATTACGCAGGGATTCATCCGGCCGCCATCCAATGGGGAAATCCTATTGAGCAGAATATAAACACCTTCGATACCTCAAGGGCCCTTGTCTGCATCATGGCTTTATGTGGCAATCTGGATGTGCCGGGGGGAAATATCCATGCCACAGAACCGCCTATACAGAGTCTTGGAAAGCTGGTCAGGGCCGATTTATTGCCTTCCAAAAGACAAGAAATGATACACGCCTATCACAATGCAATACCCACGCTAATGACCGTGCCCCCTACCCATTTCCGAAGAGCTGTAATTGAAGGAGTCCCTTATCCCGTCAGGGGCGCCTATATGCAGGGAACAGAACCGCTGCTGGCCTATGCGCAAAGCGAAATGACCCTGAATGCATTATCCAGATTGGATTTTCTTGTTGTTTCGGAGTTGTTCATGACCCCTACGGCATCATTCGCCGATATAGTTCTTCCGGCGGCAACGACCTTCGAATTCAATGATATCGGTCACGTTGGCTTTGGGCATGGTTACATCCTAGCCAGGCCAAAGGTTATTGAACCCTCCGTGGAACGCTGGCCCGACATCAAGATAATCAATGAACTTGGTAAAAGGCTTACATCCAGAGAATACTGGTATGAAGATTACGATGATTTTTTAAACGAACTACTTGGCCCTACGGGGCTTGATTTCAAACAACTGTCCGAAAGGGGATATCTAAAAGGCACTGAAGAATATAAAAAATACGAACAAAAGGGCTTTAAAACACCGACCGGCAAGGTGGAACTTTGCCTGAGCAACGCAAATGAGCTTGATATTTCCCCGGTACCTGTGTTTAAGGGCCTTCCTGAGGAAGATGACCCTGAATATCCACTTGTGCTTACCAGCAGGAAAAGTCGATATTACCTTCATTCCTCATACCGCTGGGTTTCCAGACTAAGAAAACACGAACCCGACCCAAAGACTGAGGTCCATCCAAAGACCGCTGAGAGATACGGCGTTAAGGAAGGTGATGAGATAGTTATCAAGACCAGGATGGGAGAAATAACCCAGATAGCCCATCTGACGGACACTGTCCATCCAGCGGTAATTTACAGCGCTTACGGGTGGTGGTTTCCGGAGGCGGAGGCGGAGAGTCAGTATAACTGGAAAAGATCCAATTTTAATATGCTGACATCCGCTGAGAAGCTGGGCAGAGAATTCGGCACCCCCAATCTTAAGGGAGTCGGTTGTATTATCAGGAAGAAATAATTGGATTAGTGATTAGCTTTTAGCTTGTGGAGAATACAAGCCTGACAGCGCAAAAGGAGTCAGACCAGATAGGGAGCCCACTGTTCCGCGGTATTTCGAATGTATCCCTCGGGCACCTGCTCCATAATTCGGTTATGACCCGGCAACAGGACATCCACTTCAAGTTGGGACAGCCGCATGAGCGATTCCCTATGTCTGGCCGGATCAGCACCGTACAGGTCGAACCGGCCGATGGCGTAATCAGCATAGACGACATCACCGGAAATAAGGATCTTATCAGTTTTTTCATACAGGGCTATACTACCTGCTGAGTGGCCTGGTACGTGGATGACTTCCCATACCATCCCGCCAATCTTTAATTTTTCACCGTCATTGAGCTTTTTGTTCACGTCAAATTTAAATGCACCGTCTTTCACGTGATACTGTTCCTGACACATGTTCTTGAACATATCCATTCCATAAACCGTTCTTTCATCCCCTTCTTCCAGTTGAACGGCCTCATACGCGTGAACCCATAACTCTATCCATGGCATCTCTTGCCTTATTTCTGAAAGACACCCGATATGATCAAAGTGCGTGTGGGTCATGATGACCCTTTTTATATGCTCTGTATTTATTCGGAGTTTACGGATGGACTCCATTTTGTAACTCCCCTTTCCTGTAAGTCCGGCATCTATCATGGATAGATCCTTTGAGTCAGGTTTACCTATAATATACGTATGAGAATCCGGGATCATTTCATCCCTTCCCTCGATAAAATATACACCTTCACGTATCTTGGGCATTACCATCTCCTTGATTTATGGATTCGGATCATCTCCTGACAAACAGACCCCTTAACAGCCCTATCCTTCATCGCAGGCGTCTGGGTGATGGATGAGTAGGGAGATTAGGCTTAATTTAACAAAGGTAACATAATGTGATTAAGGGTTTTTATGCTTAAGGACTTCCCCGATTTGTTTAAGGGTTATAAGACCTTCATTCAATAATATCCTGCCAATGGATCTGCGGCTTCCCGTTGAACTGTATTCATCTGTCTGTATTCTTAGTGCCTCCTCAAGCTGGTCTTCGGTGATATAGCCCTTTTCCAGTGCTATATCACCGAAGGTTCTGTCTGTATCCACTTCATACAACTTATCCATGGATCTGAGTACGTTGCCCACCTGTTGTAGGGTCATAAAACCCTCGTTCAGCAGTATCCTGCCGATGGGCCTGCTCCCCGATTTAGAATTGTTCTCATCAACTTGTATCTTTAACGCCGTGTCAAGCTGTTCCCTTGTAATAAAACCTCTTTCCAGCGCGATATTGCCGAAATTCTTGCTTCTATTTTTATCCATTTATTGCCTTTTTACCTATTCCGATATATCAATCATATTTTTCGCTATATTTATCCAGAATGTTCTCTCGGTCACTCTCCTGTAGGGATCTTGTATATGATTTTCATCAGGACATCAGCCTGTATGCCTTTTCCATATCCATCCCACAATAGATCTGGGATTTTTATCGAACCTGGCACGCAACCTGCATTTCTGACAATTTTCTTTAATCACAAAACTAGCCATTAACGCTCGGGTCGCGGTTTCTTTGCTTTTGTGGTGCAGGTAAATCCTTTTTAAAGACCACTGTGCGATATGGGAAAGGTATCTCCACTCCTTCAATGTCGAATCGTTTCTTAACATGCTCGAAAAGCCAGAACCTGGTAAGCCACATATCACCAACATTCGAGACCCACACATATATTCTTAGTCCTATAGAAAAATCTCCATGGGAGATCACCCTTACTATAGGCTCTTCGCCTTTTGGATCTCGATGTGGACACTTAAAGACCTCTTCGAGTATTAATCTCCTGGCAAGATCTATATCCGTGTCATAGCTAACACTCATCTCTACTGTGCACAGGACACGGGGATCAATTATACTGTAGTTGATTAATGTCATTTCGTCCAGTTTGGCATTAGGTATAATAAGCCTCTTTTGTTGCCAGGTCAGCACGATTGTATGCCTGAGGGTGATATCCTCAATTATACCGTATTGCCCTTCAATGTCTACCATGTCGCCGATACGGAAAGGCCTGTATATAGCCAGGGAAAGTCCGGATATAAGATTGGCCATGGTGGATTTTGCTGCAAATCCCACAACCAGGGCCGTAATACCGGCTCCGGCCAGCAGGGTTCCAAACAGCGCCCTTAGTCCTGGTACCAGGCTCGCATAAATGATCAAAGCAATAATAACGATAAGCAGGTCCTTAACCCTAACCACATAATGGATCACTGTCTTGTCAATCTTTGCCTTAAGCTTTCCAATGACCCAGTTCGTACGCAGTACAATTTTTGTGGTTATAAAACTTGCTATCCAGGAAAGGATGATTATAAAAACGGCAAGAACAAACGCCCCGGGGTAAGTGCTGGTGTCAATTAGATTACGCAGCAAAGACCATTTGAGATGCATAATTATCTCCCAATTTTATCCTAAAATATGGATCATCTCCAAATTAGCCGACCGATAGAAGCATCATCTGAACTGTCGCGTTATCCTGCGGCCACACGTCTATTTATTTCTTTTCAGGAGGTATGGCTTACCTATGTCCAATAATGACAGTGGATAAAAGAATTTACTGTGTGTATCTATCCCTAGAGGGACAGGGCTCAATATTATGCGCGAGACTCTAATCATAAATCTCCTTGTCTCTGTTATTCTTAACGCCTATTGTTAGCGGCCTCGATTTATCACCCGCGACATACAAGGTTTGAGTCGGGAAGGCAAATTCAATGCCTTCCTCATTAAAGCGACGAAACACCTCTTTGTTGAACCTTTCACTAAAGGCCATATACTTCCAGTAATCGGGCGGGTGATACCAATAAAACACGACTATATTTAAGGAGTCGGGATTAAATTCATCAAAAAAGATTCTTGGCGGGAGATCAGCATGCATACCTTCATGGCTGTTCAGGATCTCCTTCAGTATCTCAAGGGCACGATCTATTTTTTCAGGACGGGTGTCATAAGTGATGGTTATATTTGCTACGCGCTTTATATATGGTCTTTTGCCTATGTTTTGAATTGTCTTATTGGCAAGCTCTCCGTTAGGCACAGTGACCAGATGGCCGTCAAGGGTTCGTATCTTGGTTGATCGAAATCCGACTATCTCAACAGTGCTGTCATGCCCGTCAATAACAACCCGGTCGCCGATTTCAAAAGGCTTGTCAACAAACAAAACAATTGAGCCGAAAAAGTTCTTTATTGAATCCTGAGCGGCTAGTGCGATGGCCAGGCCACCGATTCCAAGTCCTGCGATAATGGAAGTAATGGGTCTATCGCTCAATATCTGGGCTATCTGAACCAATACTAATATAACAACCGATACACGAAGGCTCTTTCTGAGGACAGGCGCCATCATATCATCCAGTTTACTCTCGGTCCCTTTGGCCATCTTTGTAAACCAGACACTCGGGACGTCGGATAGCCAGTAAACAAAGTAACCGACTCCGATTGTGAGAAGTATTGCGCCCACAGTATCAGCTAAATCGGCTATCTTTTTTGATTGCAGTTCGAGTACGGCAAGAGAAATGGTTATTCCAAAGGAGACAGAAAGAAAAACCGCGCTTTTTCCAATGGAATGGAGCGTCGTCGCAGCGACGAAACGCTCCTCAGTTTCAAATTTATCGCCTGATTTTTTGAATAAGTATCTAGCAATCTTTCCAATCAAAAAGGCTACAAGAATTATCCCGAACAGCGCCAGAATGCGCCAAAATTTACTGCCCATTATCTCAAATTCCAGGACTGCGTCCATCGGTCAACCTCCCAAATACCGCTGGATAATAACGGATACCGTAAAATATCAGACATTAGGGTTTTTTCGCCTAAAATGGCCTCCCAACAGCCAGCCCGCTATAACGCCTATGCCCAGAAGTATAAGCACAAGGACCACTCTCGACATAGCTATTGTCCAGAAATACACCTTTATCTCCACCACTTCTGCATTCTGTATTATGAAGATCCCCATCAGGCACAGGATTACCAAGATTATTATCATCTTATAATTCATGTTTCGCATCCCCCATTAAGATATTACTCATGCAAAATTTGATTTTCCATTCTTTAATCAAGTATAGGCTGATCACTAATCGTCAAAATGGTATCCGAGCTTCAGAAATTAACCCCGAATAATAAGAAACCCCATATAAATTGCGTATATAACAACAAACAGAACCCCTTCCCACCTGTCCAATGATCGTTTTCGTCCTGTAAACATGCTTGCGAACAACAGGCTGCTGGCAATTATGACTACTCCTATATCAACGTTACTGCTGGATTTAAAGGGTAGCGATTTAATAGTGGCACTGATTCCCAGTACGAAAAATATGTTAAAGATATTGGAACCCACCACATTTCCGACGGCAATTTCAATGTTCCTTTTATAGGCGGCAACCGCGGAAGTGGCAAGCTCCGGCAGGGATGTCCCTACGGCCACTATGGTTAAGCCTAACAAAGACTCGCTCATTCCGAAGGTAGTGGCAAAATAGACCGCTCCATCCACGATCCATTTTCCTCCCAGGATTAGTCCTATCAGACCTAAAAAGATCATTAGAACAGAGCTATAAAAGGCATACTGTTTTTTTGGAATTAGTTCTTCCATCCCTTGTATCCTCTTTGCGATACTAAAGGTGGAGTAAATGAATATAAAGAAGAATATTAGTAATATTATTCCGTCCGCTCGGCCCAGTATGGAAAAATTCGTTCTATCGATAAGGTGATCATTGGCCATAATTCCCAAGAGAAATACAGACATCAGACTGAAGGGGATCTCTTTCCATACAATCCCCTTTGAGACAGATAAAGGGAAGATAATCGAGGAAATGCCCAGGATCAACAAAATATTAGAAATATTGCTCCCTAAGACGTTACCGACAGCGATATCGGTATTGCCTTCCAGACTCGCCATGATGTTTACGAATAGTTCGGGTGTGGAGGTGCCAAAGGCGACAATGGTCAATCCAACAGCGAGATCGGATATATGGAACTGTACGGCTATTGATGAAGCGCCTTTAACTAAAAGATCCGCTCCCTTAATCAGTATAAAAAAGCCAGCTATGAATAGGAGATAGGGAACAATCAGTGCCATTTTTTCTTATAACAAACAGGGAATAAGGTGAAAACCTCAAAGGTGTTATCCTGCGTTAGAGATATCCAAAGTCTATCGCACCATTATCAAACTATTTAGTGTGCCGTAATCATTATAACACGTCTGATCATTATTTGGATCGTTCCACCATTCCCCGTCAACCAGGAATTTATATTGATGCATGCCCGGCGAAAGCATGACTATCTTGCCCCAAATACCTTTATCATTCTTTCTCATGGGATGCGCCTTTTCGTTCCATTTGTTGAAATCACCAACCAATATAACTTGTTTGGCCCCGGGCGCCTCCAACGAAAATGTCAGCCTGCGCTTTTTACCTATCTTTTTTGCCATATCCGTCCTTTTCTATTGAAAAAAAATCAGGATTCCTTATCTCCCAGCCATTTCTTAAGATAATCCCCTGCAATCTCCCTCCCGCCAAGACCGAAGCTTAATGATAGTGCGAGTGCCAGGGCACCGAAGGCTATAATAAAGGCCGCGGTAACCACCCTCTCTCCTATTCCCAACTGTATTAGAGCAATGGACACTGAGAAGAATACAACCGCGTAATAAGCTACTTTACCAAAGGGTTCGGCAGTCTTCAAGCCGACATTAGATGCGGCTGTTTGTACAATCGCTGAAAGGAGGTTCGCGAATAAGAGTCCTAATACCAGTACTATAATAGCTGCCACAACATTGGGGATATATAGGAAGATATCATTAAGGATATCCGAAACCACAGGCAATCCCAAGGCGTCCAAGGAGGCTATCAGAACAAGGATCGCGATAAACCAATAGATTAACGCGCCGATCACCTCCGATGGGGTGCTGACGATATTCCCCTTCTCTAAAAATCCTTTTATGCCGGTTTTTTCAGCGGCACTGTCAAAACGAATAAGCTTCAGAAGCCTGACTATTGCCATTTTTATCAGTTTAGCAAAGATTATGCCTATGACAAAGATTATGATTGCCCCCAGCAACATGGGTAAAAAGGCCATGATCTTGGTGGTAAAGGCGTCCCACGCGCCTTCAACGACTGTCGTGATTTCCATAACCTACCTCCTCTTTTAATTAAATGTTAGATAATCGTGAAATTAGGACAAAATCTTATTAGAAGATATATCCCATGTACAAGATTTGATTTTTTTCCGTCTTATTATCACTAGGTTATCGAAAATAGGCTTTATTGGGAAAAGTTAGATGAACGATTAACGCGAATCCATGGCGGATTATTCAATCTGCCTGATAGAGGTTAACGGGCTAACAATTATCATTTTTATTCAAAATAATAGTGGCTTATAAGTCAAGGACTAAAAACATGAAATCAGAGTCTGGTAACCTCTACGGTTGACATAATTTTCCTAACATCTTCTTGATGACATAATTCGGTGCCCGGAGTGCCGGCGGTAGCAGTACCGGCAGCACATGCCATTCTGACGCATTCCGACAAATCCTTATCCAAAGAATGCTCAAGAACAAAGGCGGCTAACGCAGAGTCACCCGCGCCTACAGTACTTTCCGCTTCCATAGGCGGCGCTATAGCCTTAATCTTTTCTTCTTCGGTAGAGAGGATCAAGCCGTCCCTCCCTCTTGATACAAGTATCATAGGTATACCATTTTCATGCAATGATTCACAGGCTTGGAGTATATCTGATTCATTTTTTAGATCTTTACCAGCCAAGCGGGAAAGTTCATGAATATTAGGCTTGATTGCTGTAGGGCCATAATTAATGGATTCTGATAAGGCATCCCTATCAGCATCCAGGAATATAAATGCCCCTTTCCTCCTTCCAGCCAGAATAAGTTGTCCGTAGATATTGGGGGTCACCCCCCGGGGGAGGCTGCCGCTCATAACCAGGTACCCCATATCCTTAATATCGATAATATTATTGTAGAATTGCCCGATCTCTGTTGCGCTGATCTCAGGACCGGCAGCGCTGATTACAAATTGACGTCCTGTTGATTTCTCTCTGAGAACGATATTGGTTCGGGTTTCATTTGAAATCCTTGTAAACTGGGTCATGATCCCCGCGTTTATAAGCAGACCCTCCAGATGCAGTCCGTCGTAACCCCCGATCAGGCCCAATGCCACACTTTGCCCCCCTAACTCCCTTATTACCCGGGAAACATCAATGCCTTTCCCTGCGGCATAGTTCTTCTCGGATGAGACACGAGTGGTATCATCCTCCAATAGGGTCTCCACGTCCATTGCCCTGTCCAGAGCTGGGTTCAAAGTGACTGTGTAAATCATGTATATTTTCCCTTTATAAGATTGTTATGTTCTGCAACGATAGAATCCCCTGGAAAGACTGAGCCAGCAGCAAATCTTTAAACGCTATCTTTATAAGTGCTACAACATCATAATATATCTTATATCCCTTTTCCATAGAATAATATAGTTTTAGGAGACGTTTCGAATATTGACAAGAGACTGTGATTCTGTATACTTTAAATTAAAAAAACGGAATATTAATAATATTTCTCGTCCTTTTAAACTCTGCCACAGCGGCGGACCTTGCGACGTTTCCCGCGGGGCAGGTTTATTGGAGATCTCTCTAATACCTAAAAAGTAGATATATTTATCATTGGCCCGAAGGCCAATGATTCTGAGGGCACAGTGGTTTTTGCTGAAACAGGGGTAAAAGATGTTCGAGACACCCTTTTATTCGGATGTTAACGCAGCTGCCGGTATAATCCTGCGGGGAAACAATAGGTAGTATTGAAAAACGACCGTCCTTTTCCTATAATAAGCTTGATAGATATATGATCAGAATCCACAAAATTCTCCCAAAGGGAGATGTTAATTCCATGCAGGTGTTTTGTCCGGGATCATTATAATGTATATTGAAATCTTTTTGTTTATTGTCATTATTTGCGTAGCGGCCTTTTTGATAGGTCTGGTTATTGGAGCACGAAAATGAAAGAGCCTATCAAATGGTGGATTGCATCTTTGATCATTATTGTCATAACAACTACTGTTATGATAATCTTTGGTTATGCAAATTGAAAAGAAGAGGTGAAGCATGATATGATTCTTACATCGCCCAGTTTTGAAAACAATCAAGATATCCCTAGAACGCACACCTGTGACGGGAATGACACTTCTCCCGCCCTTTCATGGTCTAACGTCCCTGAGGCAACAAAAACCTTTGTACTGATCGTGGATGATCCGGACGCCCCGGACCCATCCGACCCTAAAATGACCTGGGTTCACTGGGTCCTTTACAATATCCCATCTGATATTAACAGATTACCGGAAGGGGTAAAGGAGAAAGATCTACCCCCAGGGACTTTGAGTGGCCTGAATGACTGGAAAAAGACCGGATACGGCGGTCCCTGTCCACCTATAGGCAAGCACCGCTATTTTCACAAGCTTTATGCGCTGGACACCACCCTTCCGGATCTCAGCAGGGCGGCAAAGACGGACCTGGAAAAAGCTATGGAAGGTCATGTGCTCTCGGCGTCGGAATTAATAGGGCTATATTCAAGAAAGAGATAGCGAACAGCGCGCTTTGGCCTCCAAATCCGAACACATGATCAAAGCCTTGTCACGCGGATCATATTCGTTGAATCTATGGAAGAAACCGGTTCTCCGGCTGTTATCACAACCAGATCTCCCTCTAAAACCAGGCCTGTTTTCAATGCCGCGACAGACGCCTCTTCAATTATATGATCTCTATCCCTCGATTCCGCCAAATATACTGGAAAACAACCCCTGAAAAGGCAGAGCCTTTGCACCACGTCTTTGTTCGGTGAAAAGGCAATAATAAAACACTTTGGTCTGAACCGGGATAGATTTGCGGCCGTACGGCCCGACCGCGTGGGTGCGATTATGGCCGAGGCATTAAGGTGACTAGCTAAAACGCAAGACGCGTAAGCTACCGATTCAGAGACCTGATTCCCTGTTGCTGTCTGAAGGTATCTATCATGGGGAAAGGTATTTTCTGTTTGCAAGGCGATTCGTGACATAAACTGCACAGCTACTATCGGATAATCCCCTATCGCTGTCTCTTCAGAGAGCATAACAGCATCCGTGCCATCCAGCACCGCATTAGCCACATCAGTTGCCTCCGCCCTGGTAG
>CAYUYB010000010.1:0-19339 GCA_964449025.1 uncultured Desulfobacteraceae bacterium | reverse complement strand
CGTTTGGAAAAGACCCGTTTTTCCCTCCATAACATAATCCCCCTCTTCTACATAGATATTATCGATCACGCCGGGTATACGCGCAGATACAAGGGCAAAATTCTTTGATTCCACGTTGCCATAGGTCTCAATCCCATCTTCAAAAGTCATCACGCGGGAAAAGGTTGTTACCACTGATATCCTGTCCTTGCTTCCTTCCTGGGATTCATTCTGGGCCCCTGACCGCCTTATCACGTTATTGCCACAGATAAACAATAGCGCGCATGCCAGTATAAAGGTTCCCCTCGGCATCCAACTTCTAATTTGTTTTTTCACTTGCCTCTTCCTTTCCTGATAATCCCATTACATCCTTCATGGTAGCAACAGCTACCTGATGTTGATAATCTGCCAGATTTGAATTAGCCTTAGCTGTGGTATATCTGCTCACCGCACTCAATCTATCCGAAGCCGTGACCATCCCTTCCCTCCACAGGGCGTCTGTTTCCTCGAGATTCCTCCTTGAGGATTCCAGTCCCATGGACATAAGGTCCTGCAGGTCTCTTGCCTGCTCGACCGAATCCCTTGCCTTGATCACCTCGAGCATGATCTTGATACAGGATTGTTCCCTTTCGATGGTTGCCTTTTGATGTTCTTGCTTTACAGCCCTGTAATCCTGGACATTCGCAAACCCGTCAAAGACAGCAAGCACACCGGAGACGCCGTAGCTTAAAATGCTTTCATAATATTGAAATGAATTGCTGCTGTTCGTATAATCGCCAAAGAGTATTAATTTGGGTAAAAAGCTCGCGATCGCTAACTTGATCGCATCCTCCCTGGCGGAGACATACCTGTCCGAGATCTTCAGCTCAAGTCGGTTGAGCATTGCAATGAGTATCTGCTCTGATAGATCCCCATCCGGCGTAGAAAGTGATGGAGCCTCCCCGAGGGAGATATCAACAAGGGGTGAGAGTCCCATTGCCTCCATGAGTTCCGCCTTTGTCTCTGTCCTTAACCTAATATTTTCCTTCAGGCTGTTTTGCCGAGTCATGAGAAACAGCCTGGCGTCTTCAAGCTCGCTCTCCAGGATCAACCCCTCCCTATAGAAGGCTTCCATCTCCTTGACCAGTGTTTCGGCCTGTTCAACGGATGCCTCAATAGCCTTCCCAGATGCCTCCTGCGAAAGACAAGCGAGATAAAGCGCGGTTATCTGCAACCTGATGGTCTGTCTTACCCTTTCCGCCACGAGGAGCTGGATCTCTTCTCCCTTTTTATAGGCATTGTAGAGAAACCATGTTGAAGGATTAAAGACCGCGAGCTGGCCGCTTATGACCTTCTGGGTGATATCCTGGTCGGACATGACCAGATAACTGTCCATGGCCCTCTGCAACTGCTGTCTGTCATTTTCCAGGTGGCTATACTGCAGGTCTACCTGGGGCAGGAAATAGCTAAAGGCGATATTCCGGTCTATCCCTGCCATACGGCCCTCGATATCTGCTATCTTGATATCTAGGTTGTTGGCAAGGGCGATATCCATGCATGTCTCCAGGTCAAGGGATTTATCCCCAGGGACAAGCCTTTCGCTCCTTTCAGTGAGTGTCTGGGAGAATTCCTGTGCGTGCCGGCTTCGCATTCCAACAAAGTCCGCGCCACATCCTGAGAACAGGGAAACCGACAGCACTGTCATAGCGAGCATTGACAGCAATTCTGTACGGCAATTATCTTTATCTCTCGAGTTCAATTGATTAACTCCATTGACATCTTCCTTATATTCTCTATGAGTCTATTGTAGATATGGTGCAGCGTCTCCCTCATCTCAGGGGACAGGTATTGCATTACCCTTGACATGTCGCGATAGCGGGCAGGCATTATATGGTCACAAAGCTCCAGTCCCTTTTTCGTAAGGCTTATTATCAATCTTCGCCGGTCATTCGGATGTGCTGTCCTGGATACGTATCCCCTCTTTTGGAGCGAATCAAGATTACTTGTCATGGCGGATCGCGTAAGGTGTATCTCCTCTGCCAGCTGAGCCGGTGTCAGAGACTTATCCTGTTTATGGAAAAGCGCCTCAAGGGTTTCCACCTGTCTGGTGCTAAAACCATAACGCTTTGCCACATAGGTCTCAGCGAGCATCTCGATCTCGCTGTGGAGATAGAAAATGGACAACCCGTTCCTGACTATGACCGGATCAATATCCGGAAATTTCTTGACATAGGCTATGACCCTGTCTATGGTCTCCTCTCTAACCATCTTTGAATATCTCCTATTAGAGTATTAAAAAATTTGGTACTGCCTCGAATAATCTAGCATTGGATAATTAAATATCGAATCAAAAATGTCAAGCGACTTTTTTATTGACATATTTAATTGATTAATTTAAATAGTAATATAAAATAATAAATTGATATAGGATATATAGATGAAGAGGCAAAGAACCGACGCACTCAAGACGCGCCTAAAGCTGCTTCAAGCCGCGGGCGAGGTATTTGCAGAGAAGGGGTTCTGGAGTGCCACCCATGAAGAGATATGCAGCAAGGCCAACGCAAATACGGCGGCTATAAACTATCATTTCGGGAGCAAGGAGAATCTTTATGTCCAGGCGTGGGAGTATGAATTCGAAAAATCATTGGAAAAATATCCACCGGAAAAAGGGGTTCTTCCCAATGACCCGCCCGAGAAAAGGCTGCGGGCGAGGGTTCTATCAATTTTAGAGCGTATCGCTGATCTTGAGACACATGAGATTGATATAATGTTGAAAGAAATGGCCAACCCCACGGGCCTGCTTTATGAGGTTATCGCAGCGAAAATAGGACCGTTTGAGCGTGAAGTCGCGTCTATCATCAAGGAACTTATAGGCGAGGAGGCAAGGACAGAACAGATAGGTATTTGTTACATGGGGCTTAGTAGCATGTGTTTCGGGCCTATGCTTCATCTCAGGTCTACCAATATTGATGACCAGGTGCCGAGGCCAGAATTCTTTCCCCTGGATCTAGGGGTTGAAAAACTCGCCGATTATATTGTCAGGTTCTGCCTAGCAGGGATCCGTTCTTTCAGCAAGACCACGGAATAAAAAAACAGGGACTCTATGAAATCTTTTTTCAGAGAGAGATTCATTATGTCGCACAGATATTTCAATACAGCGTTTTTGGCGGTGTTTTTGATCGCAGGTTGTATGACCGTGGGACCTGATTATTCACCCCCGGAGATGCGAACACCTAAGGCATGGCAAAAGGATATTGCCAGGGTCACTATCGACAGGGAATCCGAAGTGGAGATCCTGGCAAAATGGTGGGATACCTTTAACGACCCTGTGTTATCGGATTTGATGGAACAGGCGGTCGCGGGGAACCTGAACCTCAAGCAGGCCCTCAACAGCGTCAAGCAGGCACGTATACAGAGAGGTATCACTGATGCTGACAGGTTTCCATCCGTAAACTCATCAGGTTCAGCGGGCCGTACTTACAGCAAGGACATGTCAGGCGACTTCACAGGGACAAACAGTTTCAGGCTTGGTCTTGACGCAAGCTGGGAGATGGATCTCTTCGGCGGAATCAGGCGTTCAATTGAGGCGGCCGATGCCAATCTGGAGGCGACAGAGGAGTCATACCGTGATGTCCTGGTATCCCTATTGGCAGAGGTGGCACTAAACTATATCGAGGTACGTTCCTACCAGTCACAGCTCCTGGTAGCCGAGTCCAACCTGAGATCCCAGGAAGAGACATATGATATTACCAAATGGCGCCACCGGGCAGGGCTCACCACGGCGCTTGATGTGGAGAATGCGTCAAAGAACCTGGAACAGACACGCTCACAGATACCATCCTTAAAGAGCGGCCTGGAACAGGCCAAGAACAGGATCGCCGTTCTTGTTGGCAGGGAACCGGGCGCCCTTGATCCCGATCTTCATGAATACAGGTCTGTGCCGGTCGCGCCCGATGAGATTGCGCTGGGGATACCGGCCGATCTCTTGCGCCGGCGACCTGACCTGCGCAGGGCGGAAAGGGAGCTTGCGGCACAGACGGCCAAGATAGGCGTGGCCGAGGCCAACCTTTACCCGAGGATCACTCTTTCCGGAAATATCGGCCTCAGCGCCCTTGCACTGGGCGACCTTTTTAGCTCGGACAGCCTGAGCACCGGCGTCAACTCGGGTATCTCATGGCCTGTTTATGATGCCGGAAGGATCATGAAAAACATTGAGATACAATATGCGGCACAGGAACAGAAGCTGATCGCCTACAGAGCCGCCCTGTTGATCGCCCTTGAGGATGTTGAAAATGCCATGACATCATACACCTATGACCTGGCAAGGAGAGAGTCTTTATTAAAGGCATCAGAATCAGCGGAACAGGCGGCAGATACGTCGCGTGCGCAGTATTTATCAGGGCTTATGGACTTTCAATCGGTGCTTGAAGCTGAAAAGACGTTATTGACTTTCCAGAATAATGTGGTGCAGAGCGACGCACAGATCATAAAGGATCTTATCGGCTTATATAAGGCACTGGGGGGCGGGTGGAGGACATTCGAGACAGGAGATAAACAATGAAATCAAAAAAGATCGGGGAGGCCGAATTCATGAATAAGCTGGGTATAGACGCCACCAGCAGCCGCAGGAGGAGATGGAAATGGACCATTTTTATCGCCCTCCTGATAGTCCTTTTCATCGTTATCGGCATCGTGCGCAACAAGAGCAGACAGGGAGAGGAACTGTCATACTTCAAGACAAGGGAAGTAACCACCGGACCTCTTACGGTTACAGTCATGGCGACAGGGACTCTCAAACCCACAAACCAGGTGGATGTAGGAAGCGAACTGTCCGGTATCATAAAGACAGTGGAAGTCCAGTATAACGACCGCGTAAAGGTGGGCCAGGTACTTACAACATTGGATGCCTCCAGGTATGAGGCCCAGGTCAACCAGTCAAAGGCATCGCTGCAATCAGCCAAGGCCCAGGTCCTTAACGCGGAAGCCACGGAAAAGGAGGCCCAGAGCAAGCTGGATCGGCTGAAAGACGTTTGGGAGACCAGCGGTGGCAAGGTCCCTTCAAAGCTAGAGCTTGACGCGGCGGAGGCCGCACTCCAACGCGCCCGGGCTTCAGTAGCAACCGCGAAGGCGCAGGTCTCCCAGGCGCAGGCAACCCTCGAGGAGAATCAGACTAATATGTCGAAACTGGTAATCAGGTCTCCTGTCAACGGTATTGTGCTGAGCCGAGAGGTTGAACCCGGACAGACGGTTGCAGCATCCTTTCAGGCGCCCGTGCTCTTCACCCTGGCAGAGGATCTTTCAAGGATGGAACTATATGTGGATGTGGATGAGGCTGATGTAGGACAGGTAAAAAGGGGTCAGCAAGCGACATTTACTGTATACGGTTATCCTGACAAAACCTTCAAGGCCTATATAACCCAGGTGCGTTACGGAGCCAAGACCGTGAGCGGAGTGGTCACCTATGAAACCGTTCTTGATGTTGACAACAGCGAACTCCTCCTTCGTCCCGGAATGACCGCGACCGCTGAAATTGTGATAGACAACCTGCAAGATGTGATGCTTATAGATAACGCGGCGCTCCGGTATACGCCGTCAGAAAATGACAGAATAACCTACTCAGCGCAAAAGCCACGCCTTTTTGAAAGGATATTTGGAGGGCCCCCCAGGGCCAAGAGAGAGGAAGAGGAGGAAAAACAACAGGATAAAAAGAAGAAAGAGATATGGGTGCTCCGTGCTAATCTTATTGTGCCCATCAAAATCACAGCAGGGCTCACGGACGGCATCATGACGGGGGTTATCGGCGGGGATATCAAGCTTGGCGATAAGGTTATCATAGGGACAGAAGACTGAACATAATGGTTATGGATAAAGCGATTCACAAAGAGGACAATACTCTCCTGGAATTTAGGGGTATCACCAAGGTTTACGGCACAGGTCAGGCCGCGGTGATCGCCCTGCGGGGGATTGATTTCAGTGTCCGGGAAGGGGAGTTCGTCGCGGTTATGGGTCCGAGCGGATCGGGGAAATCCACGTGCATGAATATCCTGGGTTGCCTTGATTCGCCCACTTCGGGCGCATATTATTTCAAGGGTGTTAACGTCGCCAAACTTGAAAAGAGGCAACGCGCCCTACTGCGCCGCCATTATATAGGATTTGTGTTTCAGGGCTATAATCTGCTTAATCGAACCTCAGCTCTGGAGAACGTGGAACTACCCTTATATTACAGGGGCACTCCCGCGAGGGAGCGCAAGGCCCTGGCGTTAAAGGCGCTTAATGCCGTGGGCCTTACAGGATGGGAAGGCCATACCCAGTCGGAGCTTTCCGGTGGTCAGCAGCAGCGGGTTGCCATAGCCCGAGCCATTGTATGCGAACCTAGCGTCCTGTTCGCCGATGAACCGACCGGGAATCTTGATAGCGCCACGAGCCGTCAAATAATGGATCTTCTCACATCCTTGAATCATGATATGGGCATTACCATTGTCATGGTTACGCATGAAAAGGAGATGGGGCTATACGCGGAGAGGGCCATCAACTTTCTGGACGGACGTATCGATAAGGTCGTGCACAACGGGGGTGTTTCATAATGTGGTGGCAGACTATCCTTCTCTCCCTGCGGGAGATCCGCAGGAATCTCATGAGATCGATCCTCACGATCCTGGGCATAGTCATAGGCGTGGCCGCGGTCATAACCATGGTAACGCTTGGTACCGGAGCGACTGCCTCGGTAACATCAGAGATAGAATCAATGGGCAGCAACCTCATCATTATGACACCCGGCCAGCGCGAGACGCGGGGCGGTATGAGGGGAACAGCAGAGGCCTTTGACTATGATGACGTTGTGGCAATAGAAAGGGATGTTGAGGGATTGACCGCGGTTGCCCCCATGTCCCAGGGTTCATCCCAGGTAATATATGGTAATCAGAACATGTCAGTTTCAGTACAAGGCAGCACCAATGGTTATATGACATGTCAGAACTGGGTGGTAGCGGAAGGGAGGGCCTTTACGGATTCGGAAATCAGGGCGGGGAGTTCCGTATGCATTCTAGGTTCAAAGGTCCGTGAGAAGCTGTTTGGGAGCCAGGATCCCATAGGAACAACCATCCGTCTTAAAGATGCATCCTTCAGGGTGATAGGCGTCTTTGAATCCAAGGGGGCAATGGCCTTCGGGAGCCAGGACCAGAATGAGTTTGTCCTGTTGCCCATTCGCGCTTTTCAGCGAAGGATCTCGGGAAATACTGACATCTTTACCATAATGTTCTCTGTCAGAAGCGGCGTTTCGATTGAAAAGGTTAAAGAAGATATCAAATTATTGATGCGTGAGCGTCGCAAGATCGCGGAAGCAATGGAAGACGATTTTTCTGTAACAGACATGAAGGAGATAGTCAGCACGATAAGCACCATCACCGGCATTCTTACCGGGGTGCTGGCGGCTATCGCCGGCATCAGCCTCCTGGTAGGCGGTATAGGGATTATGAATATCATGCTCGTTTCCGTAACCGAAAGGACCCGTGAGATCGGCATAAGGCTGGCAATCGGCGCCCTGGAACGGGACGTCCTGAAGCAGTTTTTGATCGAGTCCATGGTTCTGACATCTTTAGGTGGATTAATAGGGATAACACTGGGCATTTCAGCGGCGGCTGTCATAGCACGTTTACTGAATTTCTCCACTGTGTTCAGCCCGGGGGTTATAATCCTTGCCTTCCTGTTCTCCGCAGGCGTGGGCGTTGTGTTCGGCTTTTTCCCCGCGCGCAAGGCAGCCCGGCTTGACCCTATAGATGCCCTTCGACATGAATAAATGGATCCCCCGAGGCGCTGACTTCATCGAATCTACTTTGATATTGATTAAAAACCTCAGTAGAGGCTGAAGACCTTTATCCCAAGAGATGCCAGGAAACCAATAAGCGTGGACAGTCCTACTATAGTGCCGCCTCCATGCTCGAAGGCCTCTGGAAGCATGGTCTCTGCAATCATGGTAAGCATGGCTCCGGCGGCAAGCCCTTCGATTCCGGAGATAAAATACTGGAGAGGACCTTCGGGATGTGCCGGAAAGATCAAAGCCCCCACCAAAGCACCGACACCTGTCATCAAACACAGAGACATCCACATCCAGAAGACCTTCCCGAGGCTTGAACCCTGCCTCTTCATGGTAACGGCACTGGACATAGCCTCCGGCAGGTTGGCAAGAAATACACCGGCGATAAAAGCCAGACTCATGGTTGCAGCTGATTCCGCTGCAATAACAACAAGCATACCGATGATAAGAGATTCGGGGATACCATCAAGCGCAATGCCCAGCCAGATGGCAAGGGCTGCCCCTCCGCCCGCATGCTTCTTCACTTCGTGATTAAGATCACTTTCCGTGACCGGGATAGAGAGCCGATCCAGATTAACACGGGCGCTCTCTTGCCAGATTTCAGCTTCTCCAACAACGGTCCTGTCTTTTTCCTGTAGGTCATATAGCCTTTCCTTTACCATCTTGTCGCTGGCATCCCTTACGGCGGGAGATTGTTTTATCAGTTGCTCAAACTCGGACTTGTGGATCGAGCATACCTCGATATCTGTTATTGCACGTACTGTAGCGGTTCTAGGGTGATCCGATATTAAGGCAATTTCACCGAAGGTGTCTCCCTCCCCAAGTTCCGCGATAAATTTGCTGTCCGTATCTGATCCACGGGTGACCTGAACAGCGCCCTCGACAATGAAATAAAGTTTTGAAGCAGTGTCTCTCTCCCTAAAAATCATCTCGCCGGCAGAAAACCTGGCAGTCTTTATGTGGGGAATAAGCTGAACGACTAGCTCAGGCGGAAGGGCCTGAAGGAGCTTGATCCTACTCAGTGCCTGAATTATCTTCTTGGCCCTGGCCCTTTTAATCTTTAATATATGTTTCTTTATGAGTGAAGCCTTGCGAAGAAAGGCGCCTCGGTTGTTAAGAATTTGGTTGAGAAACTCGAAGAGAAAACCGCCCAGGATCGCTCCGATCATTGTTGCTAAAATGATCCAGATGTCATGCCCTTCATAAGCGCTTTGCAATGAATGAGCAAAAAGCTCAATAGTGAGTGCAAATAAGAGCGCACCTCCCCCGAATGCCATTAGAGCGGAGGTTATCTTTCTTGTGGGACTTGACCATAGCCCGATGATTGCTCCAACCGGTAGAGAAACCGCGCTAATGCACCCCCATATGAATGCCATAAACATGATTGTCATACATTATACCTCGATGGCATACGGAAAATGGGTTATCAAAATCTGGAATTCAGCAGGAAAGGGTATGGGCCTTGCTTAGGATCTTCTTTACCCACTCGCGCCCATCCTCAAGATCAGCCTCATCCGGATGGCCTAATGCGCTCAGGGCCTCCCGAGCCCAGGCCTGGTGCTCAGACTTTTCCATTAGATCATCGAGAATCCTCTGATTTACCTTTCCTTGACAGCCGAATGTCCCCAACACCATGGAACGCTTAGAAACACTCAAGGCCTCGTAAAAGGCAGTGATTGCCAATTCTCCGCCCCTCATGGATCCATGTGTCGCAAAATAGGCTACCTTCTGCCCGTCAGGCAGGCTCTTGGCAAAGGCGACGACCTTGCGGGGGATGCTGTGTGACTGGACGGGGAACCCGATAAAAATGATGTCATAACCCTCAACCCCTGCCACCTCTTGCATGGGCGATATCTCTTTTTCAGAAGACTCGATGGCTTCAAAAATGGCCTTTGCCAGCTTTTCTGTGTTTCCTGTTTCGGAAAAATACGTGACCAGTACCTTCATAAAATCCCCAGACCCTGAATATCAAAAAGGTGGAATTCCACATCTGCCTTTGCCACGGAAAAAACTTAGCCATACCCAGGGATGCGCGCATATGACCCCGCACCTATCGTTGTCCCGTTATCGATATCCCTACTGTCTTTAACAGGGCGGCCACCGGCCCGAGGAAATCGCATTGGTAATCCTCTCCGAGCTTGGACTATAGGAGAACAGGGGATGAGAGTCAAGGGAAAATGAGCAGCAAAACCTGCCCTTTGGCTTGTCCGTGTATCCATCAACAGCATGAACCAAGGAATGGCCAATACCTAATAGCCAATAACCGATAATTAATTGCTAATAACTAACTCCTAATGACTAACTGAGCTCTCGTCTTGAAGACAACAGCCATCACCTCCGTTCCTAAAATGAGGCCTGTTTTTTAGCGTGGGTCATGATGCCATACATATCACCTTGAAAAAGGTATCATGAGCGGACACAGTTTTCGCAAGCATACGGTCACGATGCCTTCTAGGTTAGCTCGTTAATGGGTGCGGGGATGGCCGGGCCTTCCGCAGGACACTATCCGCAGATGAACGGATAGACGGAGGTGCTTTTATAACGTCTTTGACTCAAAGGATTTCACGGGAGGTCCGTTCAGCAACCTTTCATTTATAGAGACTTCCGTCCTGAAATTACATATCCTCTCAGCCGAAGCGATATTATGCGCTGCCTGCTCCAATGTGGTGTCTCCAACCGCGATCACGCCGAAACTCGCCACAACACAACAGCCCTTGTGCCACCGAAGCATATCTAAGATGGGATTCTCAGAGGATAGGTTATCTAACTGTGTGATATCCACCAATCCAAGCCTGGGGTTGAGGTAAATGCCCTCCGCGTCAATAGGGCTAATAACAGGGTGATCCTTTTGCAGGTAGGGGATATCAACCGCCTCACCCAGCAAGGATTCCGACCCGAATTCCTCAGCCAATACAGCCATTCCGTCAGAGCATGCCAGCGGATTAGCTGCCATAATGCAGGCAGCATAGTCTGTGTAATTATATATCAACTTATGAAGCGCAACCTCAGTATTGTCTCCTTCTTCCATCTTTGTGGATACCCTATATAAAGGAAAATCCATATTTTCAGGCACGGATGACATGGGACAGAAGATCATCTCATCTGAAGTCACCTTTCGGCTCATTGACCCCGTGGCATAACCACCCATCTTATAATTATATACATAAGAGAGCCAATAAGCGAAATCCGGTACCATGGATACATCATCAATTCTGTCTTCGGCTGAGGTCTGTCCATTAAGGGGGGTCACATATCTACGAAAAACAGATCTTGCGCCCTGTTCCATTATCTCCTTTTGAATCCGTCTTAGGTCTATCCCTCGACGCCTAAGGCTGGCCGCAATGGTCGCGCTGTTTTCCAGGACGCTGACGGACCGCAGACATTCCTCCAGAGAACGCCCTCGAGCAAATGGACCGTGTCCCTTCACGAGGGTCAGTGGCGAAACAGACAGGTATCTCGGAATCCTTTCTTCCATCTCAGTAGATCCGATAGGCTCTTTATAGGAACCCACGACAACGCCTCCAAGAATGGAGCACCCGTGAATATCCACAGGCTGGAAGACAAATTCTTCTCTTCCTTGCGAATCCGTGTCCTTAAAATGAAGGAATATCTGCTTTTCCCTGGTGTCAAAGGTTATTAGCGCGGAGTTGAAATGGTGACAATGCAAACAGGCGTTTACACCGGGAATACTCAGTACCTTTCGGTGAATATTGGATTCGGTGGAGGCCCTTCTATCCCCACGGGTTTCACTCGAGAAGCGGACAGGGACTATATCTCTTAAAACAAGCGCCCCTTTTTGCGAACCGGACGCGGTAATATAAAAACGGTCCGGGTCATCAGGGTCTCTGAGGGAAAGATTTCCGCTGTGGATACTGTTCCCGTTAACTCGTAAGATCGCTTCACCGACTTGCCTGAATTTCTTATAGGTCGCTTTTATATTTGTTTTGTAAGACATAATCTTTTCACGGCAAAGGACAAAAATTTTACGCCATCCTGCCAGCCAAGCATTTCACAGGTCACCCACGTGTACATCAGGAGAGGTCCGTTCAGCCAAGAAATAATATTTGACAATAGCTTCTGTGAATGCATCTATGGTATATACCTCCGGCACAACGCTTACCTTAAGCCCGCACTCTTCGGCGGTTCCGGCGGTTATAGGGCCGATACAGGCCACATCAACCTTTTCCATCCACCCTTTCAGTTGATCGCCTTCCTCCCGGAAGAGGGATATAAAATTGGTGACAGTGGAAGAACTTGTAAACGTGACCATGTCTAAATCACCTTCCATAAGCATGGCCTTTACATCCCTTGTCACTCTCTCAGGAATATTTGTCATGTATGCCTCAACAACATCCACAAGGAACCCCATTTCTCTTAATCCCTCGGGAAGCACATCCCTGGCCCCTGCAGATCTCGGCAGTAACACGGTTAAGTCTCTTGTTCCAAGTTTTTTAAATTCCTCCAACACGGCTTCAGCCCTGTATTCATCCGGAACAAGGTCCGCCCTTATACCTCTCGCCCAAACTGCTTGAGCGGTCTTGGGGCCTATGACTCCAATCTTTATTCCATTGAGGGAGCGCACGTCTTTTTCAAGTCCATAAAGACTTTTAAAAAAATATTCCACACCGTTAACACTGGTAAAAATGATCCAATCATAACCTTCAAGATTCTCGACAGCCTTATCCAATCCTTCCCGGTTCAAGGAAGGGAGAATTTCTATAGTGGGAAATTCAACGCACTCCGCTCCCCAATCGGACAACAGGGAGAGAAATTGGCCTGCCTGCTCCCTGGCCCGGGTCACCAGTATCCTTTTACCAAACAACGGCCTTCTCTCAAACCAATTAAGTTCAGCCCTTAGCCTCACCACGTCTCCCACTACAATAATGGCCGGAGGTTTTATCCCCTCTCTCCTGGCGAGATCAACGATATCCGAAAGCCTTCCCTCTATTGTTTTCTGTCTGCTGGTTGTCCCATGCTGGATTACTGCCGCGGGTGTGTCAGGGGAACGTCCTTGGTTAACAAGTTCCAGTACTATCTTAGACAGATTCCCTACACCCATCAAAAACACTAGGGTGCCTGCGCCTGTCGCCAGTTTCGCCCAGTCAATATTTGATTCTTCCTTGGCAGGATCTTCGTGGCCGGTTATAAAGGCTACTGTAGAAGCAAAATCACGATGGGTCAGAGGTATGCCGGCGTAGGCAGGCACGGCGATCGCCGAAGTCACGCCAGGGATAATCTCAAATGATATACCGGACCTCGCAAGCTCCTGCGCCTCCTCCCCTCCCCGGCCGAATATGAAAGGGTCGCCTCCCTTAAGCCTTACCACGTTTAGGCCTTCTCCAGCCTTGTCACATATAATCCTGTTGATCTCTTCCTGGGCCTTGGTATGGCTACCTCCTTTTTTGCCCACATATATCAACTCCGCTTTTGCGCCCGCGTAATCCAGGAAGACATCGTTGGCTAGATAATCGTACACAACGACATCGGCCCTCTGAATGCATTCCTTAGCCTTGATCGTCAAAAGACCGGGATCACCTGGCCCCGCGCCAATCAGATAGACTTTGCCTTGTTTCTCGGATTTCATATATAAGCTATAACTCCCGGTTCAGATAGCTGTTAGGTATTAGGTATCAGCTTTCAGCTTTTAATCAATTCCCCTAATCCTCCACTTCACGCCTTACGCCTAACGCCTTGCGCCATGTGCCCTACGCTATCCGCCCATAAATCTTTCTTAATATCTCATCCGCCCCGGAACTCAACAGTCTTTCAGCAAGGACAATGCCCGCCTCCTCCGGCAGAGCGCCCGACCCAGTATTCTCGCCCCTTATAACCCTGCTGCCATTCAACTCCGCAACCATTCCTTCAAGGATAATCCGGTCCTCCTCCAATCTGCCATAGCACGCTATGGGTACCTGGCAACCCCCCTCAAGCCTCCTGAGAAAGGCCCTTTCAGCCTTGACAGTCTTCTCCGTCGGTATGTGATTTAAAAAACTAATAACATCAAGGACCCTCTCATTATCCTTCCTTATCTCAAGACCCAGGGCCCCCTGCCCTATTGCTGGCAGAAATTCGTCGGCAGGAAGGATCTGGCATATACTGGAAAAGAGGCCAAGCCTTTTGAGTCCCGCCGCCGCCAGGATTATCGCTTGAACATCCCCGGATACCAGCCTGTTCAGGCGCGTATCCACATTCCCTCTGAGCGAGACTATCTTGAGGTCCGGCCTCAGATGCAAAAGTTGCGCGGATCTCCTGAGGCTCCCTGTGCCTATTTTTGCGCCTTCCGGAAGATCTTCGATCCCTTTATAATGCTTTGATACAAAGGCATCCCTCGCGTCTTCCCTCTTCGGAAATATGGGCAGGGATAACCCTTCCGGAACCTCCGCTGGAACATCCTTTATGCTGTGGACCGCCAGATCCACATCCTTGCCGAGCAAAAACTCCTCGATCTCCTTTACAAAAAGCCCCTTCCCTCCTACCTGGCTTAAAGGCCAATCAAGGAGCTTATCTCCCTTTGTCTTAATCCCTATCAGTTCCACATGCATGTCAGGGTATCTGGCCAGTATCTCAGCCCTGACCCATTCGCTTTGGGCAAGTGCAAGTTTGCTTTCCCTGGTCCCTATCTTTAATGTCTTTCTATCGGACATGATAATTAGATATTTTCATCAAGTATACGGCAAATTCCATGTCACCGCGAGTTGTCACTTTGATATTAAATTCCGAACCCCTTATTACCTTAACGGGTATTCCCATCCTCTCTATCAAAGAGGCGTCATCGGTAGCCTCATCCCAGCCCTCTTCAATGGCCATGCGGTGGGCTTTAAGGATATCTTCGTATCTGAAAACCTGGGGTGTCTGAACAACCCACATTAATTCTCGTTTATATGTCCTTAATACAAACCCGTTTTCACCGATCTTTTTAACGGTATCCTTCACCGGCAGCCCCGTAATGACCGCACGATCTTTTATGGCGGCACTCACAGCGCGTTCGATCAGAACACTGTCAACAAACGGCCTAACACCGTCATGAATAAGCACAAACTCATATTCGCCCCCGGAGGCCTCTATCCCGAGCCGGACAGAATCCTGACGTCTTTCGCCGCCGGCTATTACCTTGTTTACCTTATTAAGCCCATATTGCTCTATGATTTTCCTTTGGCAGAGTTCCAGCTGACCGGGAGGCGCGACGAGTACAATACTCTCAATCGAGGGGCAGTTCTGGAATTTCTCCAGTGTGAGGGCCAAGATCGGCTTGCCTTCCAATTCCAGAAACTGCTTTGCCTCGCTTCCGCCCATCCGGAGTCCCATCCCTGCCGCAGGGATCACGGCAACGGTCTTTTCGGTCCCGTTATAAATATCCTTTTGGTGGACCATATTAACCAACCTGCCACCGGCTCAAACCGGCACGTTCGCGGTCATAAAATAAAAGCAGGCCCGAGATTATCATCATCCTCAAGGCCCGCTCCGTTGTCTTTTCAATCTTTAGGCATGGACTCGGTGATGTCCTATATTACCTTCCTGGTTCTCTTCTTGAGCCTGTTAATCCGGCGCCTGAGTATGGTGAGCCTTTTCCTGTCTCTCTCCTTATATGCCGTTTCCTTGTGCCCCCTTAGAATAGCGATCTTCTTTTTCAGGTCTTTAACGCTCAAGCCTTCAACAACCACGCGTCTTTTCTTCTTTCTGGCCCCTTTATCCTCAATTCCCCTATAGTCTTTAATATGCCTTAGTAATTCCTCTTTCTTCATGGCCGTCACGCCGGTAACTCCCGGGATCTCACGGGCTATGTCCCTTAGCTCCTTGACCGTCATCTTGTCCAACGGCTCTTCTTCCTGGCCGGTTTCCGGTTTGGGAATTGCCTCTTCGACCGCCTCCTCACCCTTTTCTTCTCTTATTTCCTCGTCTTTGGACTTGATCTCTTCTTCCATATAATCTCCCGCTCCTGAGTAAAAATATTATTATCCCTGCTACTCCTTCTTTATAAACAGCCTAAACAGATCGATAGGCAATGGGAAGAGGGTGGTGGAATTATTTTCAGCGGATATCTCCTTGAGTGTCTGAAGGTATCGCAATTGGAGCGCTTCAGGGTGTTTTGAAATAATATCAGCAGCTTGCGCCAGCCGATCAGCTGCCTGGTACTCACCTTCTGCGTTTATTACCTTTGCCCGCCTGTCCCTCTCAGCCTCCGCCTGTTTTGCCATCGCTCTTTGCATCTCCTGGGGTAGATCTATATGTTTAACCTCTACAGTAGTAACCTTTATACCCCACGGATCCGTGTGTTTGTCGAGGATGCCCTGGAGGTCAGCGTTTATCTTATCTCTCTCCGAAAGAAGTTCATCCAGCTCCACCTGTCCGCATACGCTCCTGAGGGTGGTCTGCGCCAACTGCGATGTGGCAAACACGTAATTTACCACCTCTACCACGGCTTTCATAGGGTCCATGACCCTGAAATAGACCACCGCATTAACCTTTACCGAGACATTATCCCTGGTAATAACGTCCTGGGACGGGACGTCCATTGTCTCCAAACGCAGGCTTACCTTTACCATTTTATCAATAATAGGGATGAGGATAATCAAACCCGGCCCCTTCGTGTTTATCACTCGACCCAGACGAAAGATAACACCTCTCTCGTATTCTCTCAGAATCTTGATAGCCGAAGCCAGGAAAAATATTATTAAAACAATCGCTATTACATAATTAAACATAATACCCTCCTTTCTGTTTAACGTTTTTCTTGATCTACAGCCCTCACCACCTCCAGAACGAGACCATCAATGCCTTTTACCTGAACCTTCTCGTCCGCTTCGATCTTCTCATGTGATGATGCACTCCATAACTCGCCATGGACGAATACCAATCCTTCCGGATCAAGTGCCTCTTTGACTATCCCCATCTCTCCTACAAGCCCTTCCATTCCTGATCTGGGTTTGCTTCTATGGGCACGGTAGGCCAGAGAGGAAACCACGACAAAAAATCCGGAAATCAGGATGATGGTGGGCCCCATCAGTTTCAAAGAGACCATCACGTCCTCAAATAGCATTATGGAGCCAAGGGAAAGAGAGACAATCCCCCCGAGTGAAAGGACCCCGTAGCTTGTGATCTTGATCTCGGCTATAAAAAGTATAATAGCAAGGGCAATCAGCATAAGCCCGGCATAATTAACAGGGAGGGTCTGAAAAGAAAAAAAGGCCAATATGAGGGAGATCGCCCCGATCATACCCGGAAAGATGGCGCCAGGGTGTGACATCTCGAAATATATACCGGCAAGTCCTATCATCATAAGTATATAAGCTATGTTCGGATCACTTATGGTGCTTAGCACCCTGTCCCGGAATCCAGGTTCGAAATATGTCCTGGTCAATCCATGGGTCTCTATGATTCTCTTCCCTGAAGCAAGCACAACCTCTCTGCCATCGATTAGCTGCAGGAGTTCGTCTATATCCTTCGCGATCAGGTCAACCACATTCTGTCTTAACGCCTCATCCGCGGTAATGGACACGCTTTCACGTATGGCCTTCTCAACCCATTCACCGTTACGCCCCCGCTCCCTAGCGATACCCCTGCCGTAGGAGGCCATATCATTGACCACCTTCTCTGACATAGTCTCCTGGATGTCCTCACCACCGGCTGACACGGGATGCGCTGCGCCTATATTGGTACCCGGCGCCATCGCCGCTATATGCGCGGATACGGTTATCATCACGCCGGCGGATGCTGCTCCGGCCCCCGTGGGAGCGACATACACAACAACAGGCACCATGGAGTTCATTATTCTCTTAATCATGGTACGCATGGAAGTTGCGAGCCCACCCGGCGTGTCCAACCTGACAATGATCAGATCCGATCCCGTCTCTTCCGCCTCTTCAATGCACCTTGCCAGAAAATTGGCAGTCCCGGGATTGATGGTCCCCTCGATCTCAATTATGGCTACCCCCTCTGCGGCTGAGGCCTCTCCACACACACCCGAAATGACCATCAAACACATGACTAATCCCATAAAGATCAAAATGAAGCCTCCCGCCTTCGCTCTCAGAGATAAGGCGCGGTCCGCCACGCCATTTATCCATGTGGCAAGCCACAGGGTATTCCGGCGAAGGTGAACAAAAAGGGATCTCAACCTTTTTTTACTCATTTCTTTTAACCTCCAGCCCTAACCGCACCATTATCTGCTGGACATCCTCCCAGACCTGCCCTTTTAACTCCCGTTCCCTGGAAGAGTTCCTCAAGATATATGCCGGGTGATATGTGGGCATTACAGGTATACCCATATAAGAATACCATTTCCCTCTGTCCCTGGTAATCTTAAAATCCCTGCCGAGAAGTTCTCTTCCCGATATACGACCGAGGGTACAGATAACCTCCGGGCTTATTATTCTGATCTGCTCCTTCAAAAACGGAAGACATGTATCGATCTCATCCCTCTCCGGGTCTCTGTTATTAGGTGGTCGGCATTTAACCACATTACAGATATACACATCCTCCCTTTTGAGCCCCATGCCGTTCTCTATGATCCTGGTAAGCAACTTCCCCGCCTCGCCAACAAAGGGCCTCCCTTCAATATCCTCTTCGCGCCCCGGAGCCTCACCAACAAAAATGAGCCTGGCCTGTGAGGACCCTTCCCCAAATATGATATTTTTCCTGTTTCGCCACAACTTGCACCTTCTGCAGTCCCCTATAGAATTCTCCAATCTCTCCAGTTCACCGGATTGCTGCCATGGCGTTTCCAGTCGTTCCGGGGGAGACTGATCAGCCGCACGGATCTCGATCCCAGTACCCATATTGGAGATAGTGATCTTCTTTATCTGACTGATAATAAATCCTAATTCCTCCGCCGTATTCACTCTTCGATCCCTCTCAGCTGCTTTATCCTGTCCAGGATCTGATTGGCAACTTCATCTTTCGACATAATGGGGAGATCCTCTCTCGTGCCGTCCCTGTGTATGATCTTAACAAGATTTGTATCAGACTCGAATCCTGCGTCTTCCCTTGTTATATCGTTAACAATAACCATATCCAGATTCTTGTCCCGGAGTTTTTTTGTCGCGTTCGCGACCGCCTCATCGCTCTCCGCAGCGAAACCCACAAGGATACGCCTGCCGACCTCTCTGTTTTCGCCAAGTTCTGCAAGGATATCCGGGTTCTTGACCAGTTCGAGGGTGATGACCTCCGCCCCCTTCTTAATCTTCTGTGCCGAAATCTCCCGTGGTCTATAGTCCGAAACAGCCGCGGCCTTGATGACCACATCCGCATCCTTAACACACCCCAAGACGATTTCCCTCATCTCCGCCGCGGTTTTCACGCCACGGAACTTCACGCCACCGGGAGGAGGCAGGGCAGTAGGACCGCTCACCAGAGTTACAGCCGCCCCCCTCATTGACGCCTGCCTTGCTATCGAAAAACCCATCTTTCCGGAAGACCGGTTGGAAATATACCGCACGGGATCAATGGGCTCTATTGTCGGTCCGGCGGTAACCAGCACTTTTAAACCCGCGAGATCCTTACGGGTAAGTACTATCCGGGCCTGTTCGGCAATATCTTCCGGCTCCGGCAATCGACCCACGCCCTCCGAAC
>CAYUYB010000009.1:0-19584 GCA_964449025.1 uncultured Desulfobacteraceae bacterium | reverse complement strand
GATGCGGTCCACAAGCCCTATTTCCGCCCTGGTAGCCGGCACAAAGCACCCCATTTGGGCCATCAGCACAGTGAGGGCCACCTGTCTGAGGATAGTTGATTTGCCCGCCATATTCGGACCTGTAACGATTAAAAACTGCTGTGGTCCGTCATCCAGGTGGATATCATTGGGCACAAAATCCTCATCCTTTACTGTCTGCTCTACAACAGGATGCCTCCCGTCCACGATATCTATCACTTTCCCATGGTTTACTTCGGGGCACACATAACCGTTGAGTTGGGCCGTTTCAGCCAGACCTGCGAGTACGTCGATCTCAGCTATTGAACCCGCGGTCTTCTTTATGCGTCGGCTCTCAAGAGCAATCTTTCCCCTTATTTCTTCAAAGATATCATATTCAAGGGCCGCCCTTTTCTCCTCGGCTCCCAGTACCTTCTCCTCATATTCCTTCAATGCCTCGGTAATGTATCTCTCCCCGTTTACCAGGGTCTGTTTCCTTATATAATCCTCGGGCACTAAATGAAGGTTCCCCTTTGAAATTTCTATATAGTATCCGAAGACCCTATTATATCCTATCTTAAGGTTAGATATCCCCGTTCTCTTTTTTTCGGTAAGGGCCAGGTCTGCGATCCAGGCCTTGCCGTCTCTGGTGATACTTATTAATTCGTCAAGCTCCTTGTTATAACCCTCCCTTATAAGACCTCCCTCTTTCAGGGACACCGGGGGATCATCACATATAGCTCTTTCTATAACACCCGATATGTCCTGAAGAGTATCCAGGTCTAAGCTTATCTCATACAAAAGCTCACTTGTTGACTTGATCAGCAGGTTCTTGATTGATGGTAACCTGAGTATCGAGGACTTAAGTGCCAGAAGATCTCTCGCATTAGCCCTACCCAGGGAGATCTTCCCATTCAGCCTTTCCAAATCATAGATCCCCTTAAGCAGTTCCCTGATCTCTTCCCTTCGTAAAATGTCCCCTCTAAGATCGGCAACACCTGCCAGTCTCCTCCTAATCCTATGGATATCCACCAAGGGGTAACCCATCCATCTTTTAAGGAGCCTGCTCCCCATGGGGGTCATGGTCCTGTCAAGCACCTGGAAAAGTGAGCCTTTGACCGATCTCTGTCTCATGGTCTCGAACAGCTCGAGATTTAATACGGTGGATTCGTCAAGGAACATGTAGTCACCCAGACGATAGGTCGAAATTTCTTCGATATGTCCCGGACTTGTCTTCTGGGTCTTCTTCAGGTAGTACACAAGGGCGCCTGCGGCGGCTATCCCTTGTTTCAAGTCGTCGCATCCAAAACCTTTCAGAGACTTTACGTGCATCTGTTCCTGTAATAACCCCTCCGCTCTTTCTTTGTTATATTCATCATCTTTAAGGGTTTCCTTTCTATAGCGAGAAAGATCCCTGTGGTATAATAGGTTATCCATTTCATAAATTAGCAATTCGGCTGGGTCAATCCTTCCAAGTTCATCAATTAATTCACGCCATTCCCCTACTTCTGTTACGCGGAAGTCTCCAGTCGATAGGTCCACGTGCGCCAAGCCGTAAGATGTATCGCTTCCGGATATGGCAGCCATATAGAGATTTCCTCTGCTTTCAGCCTCAAACTCATCCACCACAGACCCGGGGGTCACCAACCTGACCACGTCCCTTTTCACAACTTCCTTGCCCTGACCAGGCTCCTCAACCTGCTCACATATCGCCACCTTGAATCCGTTTGCAATGAGTTTACCTATATAGGATTTAGAGGAATGATGGGGGACACCGCACATCGGAACCTTTTTACCCTCGTAGGATCCTCTGGAGGTAAGGGTAATGCCCAGTACCCTGGAAGCTGTTTCGGCATCTTCGAAAAACATCTCATAAAAATCACCCATACGAAAAAAAAGTATCGATTCCGGATAGGTAGCCTTTATATCGAGAAATTGTCGCAGCATCGGAGTCATCTGGCTCATTGTTTCTCCTCTGGATTCTTGGAGGATAGACCCATAAACGTGCTGCAAGGATATTTGGGAAGGGATAAATCTGAACCCTTGGAATCAATAAAGTTCATAGTGTCCCATTTTTTGCATTGGGGGCACTGCCAATGGAGTTGGCTGGAGCAGAAACCGCAATTGGAGCACTGGAACTCAAGGTAGGGCACATTCAACTGGGTAAGAAGATTTCTGTATGAAGTCAGAATATCTCCTTCTTTTCCGTGCTCCAGGAGTATCTCTCCCATGAATTTTCTAGCTTCCCAGAATGAGGGATCCAGATCAAGGGCTATCTCAAGTTCCCTGAGTGCGCCTTCATAATCATTTTCATTGTACATATACCTGGCAAGTGCAAGACGTGTAAAGGCGTCCGCGTTATATTTGGTGGATTCTTTTAAAAAATCTTCCACCGGCTTGAGGTTTTTCATCTTTGAATAGGCCCCTTCCAGCCGCCGGTATGCCAGGAATGCAAACCCAGGTGGAGCTATTTTTACAACCTTTTTCCAGGTAGCGATGGCGTTTCTGTAGTCCTGGAGGTTAAAATAGAGATCCCCCAGATGAAGATAGGCGTCTATACAGTCTTCATGGATGGATATGGCCTTTTTGAAACTCTCCCTCGCCTTTGCCATTTCCCCATTGTTCACCTGAATCTTGCCTATCTCCGTCTGATGATGGGCAAGTATATGAGCGTGGTCCCCCTTGGTCAATCTGGAGATCTTCTGCCGGATCAAAAATGCGCTGTACCAGTCCTTCATCTCTTCATATATCTTTTCTGTCTCACCAAGCGTCTCCAGGTTAGAAGGCTGTCTCCTGAGCACGTTACTAAATGTCTCCAGTGCCCTGTCAAAAAAACCGCCTTTCCTATAATCTAATCCGAGATCAATCAGGGCCCTGAGCTTGATCTTTTCATCAATATTGGGTCTTAAAATGATGGTCTGCCTGATGCGTATAGCCCTGTCGATATCCCCCTTTGAGCGATAGAGGTTTCCCAGGGCAACATAGGTTTCTATGGTGTCTGAATTGACCTGTACTGATTTGGTAAATTCTTCAATGGCATGGTCACGATCATTGGATAGAAGATACTGGATACCCTTGAAAAACGCGTTATCGCCTCTTTCCGCCAACGTCTTCGCATTCTTCTCCTCCCGGTAGCGCAATAGCCGCCCTATTACCAGACCGATAATAAAGGCTGCAGTCAAACCTGCAAACAGCTCCAGATTACCGGATTTCAAGAACCATTGGGGGAACTGCTGTAACATCAAGAATCTCTATCTACGCGTTCTCGAAATCATTATCCCGCTTTTCCGGACCGACATTATCCAGTGTAATAGGCAGATTTCTAAGGGAATTGAGCTCCTTGTCCTTTTCCTTTGATACATTGTTCAGGGTCTTTATCTGTTTCTTGAGCTGGAACCTTTCAACGGTGCCGTAAAGCCCTGTGATAAGTACCCCGAAAAGGAAAGAGATGCCTATTATGTAATAGATGGATATCTCAGGAGACCGGTAATGAAGCGTAAATAGATCTATCCTGAAATCGACTCCCGTGGAAAAGGCCGCGTGATTCTCCACCAAAAGGATAACCACCATCAAGATTATTATTACCGCCACCAGAAATTTCACATATTTCATTATCAACCTCCTATCCTAGAAATAAGCACTGGTCCGCCTTGGCCGGCCCCCTAGAGTTTTTCAAAATGGGGTCTCAGTTTTTCATAGGTTTTTTCTATGTGTTCCGGGATCACACGCACTTCTGCCAAAGCGGTCATGTAATTGGTATCCCCGTTCCACCTGGGCACGATATGGAAGTGCAAATGGCCCTCCACGCCGGCACCTGCAGCCTTCCCCAGGTTCAGTCCGACGTTGAATCCCTCTGCACCTATAACCCTTTTAAGTATCTCAATGGAGTCTGTAACCATTTTAATAAGTGCAAGACCTTCTTCACTGGATAGCCCGGCTAGATCGGATATATGGCTTACGGGGGCTACAAGTAGATGACCGTTTATATAAGGGAACCTGTTCATCATTACCATTGTCATCGGCCCAATATAAAGGATCAGACGTTCTTTATCCCTTTTCCGATCGCCTCCGGGACAGAATATACAACCCGCTCCCTTGTTAACCGAGGTGATATAGTCCATCCTCCATGGAGCCCAAAGTACCCGCATAAAAAACACCCTATCTTAAATATTGACTATCTTCCCCCTGACAGTGTCATCAATCTCCAGCACACCAATCGAATGAGGACCGAATATGTCGTAACCAATAGCAGTACCCGGATTAAAAAGCAGCGCCCCTTCTCTTATGTGGTTTACCGGAGTGTGCGAATGACCGTATACAATGATATCCACGTTACTAAACTCGTTCCATATCCTATCCTCAATCCCTTCTCCCGGCCCCCATCCATGTATAAGGCCTATCCTCCGAGATCCTGCTTTGATCACCTCTTTTTGAGGAAGCCTGCTAATTAAATCAGGAGAATCCATATTCCCATGAACGCCATGGAAATTTCCTCGGTTTAAATACTCCGCTACCTCGACAGAGACAAAGTCACCTGCATGCAGGATCATATCCATATCTTGTAGATATTTCTCGTATATCTCCTCCAGCTTTTGCGTGACCTTCTTAAGGTGCGTATCGGATATAACCCCTATTTTCAAGATCTTAGCAATATTGTCCTCCCGCGAAGCATGCCCCGGGCCCATAAAATGATTCCCATATCATGCCGGGATCCGTTCCCTCCCTTAATCTGTGAGATTATAGTAATCGCGTAAAAAAAACAAGACGTAATTAAGATTTGACTGGCAAAAAATCTTTTTGTATCTCATAAACCATAATTGACAATAGACACGACAATAAGGGTCCAAATTCAAGGGGTCAGAAGTCATAGGGGAGGAAAGAAATGCCTGATAGCTGATCAAGGGGTATAATTATAGATGAAAGAGCATGAAAACAGGACATATAGAAAATGCGTTAAATCCGAAGGCCTGGTGTCATTTAATGTACGCGTAAAGGAAACAGACCTGTTGGTCAGCTGTAACAGAGACCTTAAAACAGAGACAACCGATCTGGTCTTTGAGTACAGATACCATCTTGAGACCTATATTAAATCCCACCCGGAATTCTTAACCACGCTGAAACCATATCCCAAAGATCCATACGCCCCCGCTATCGTCAAAGATATGATACTTTCCACAAGGGATCTCGGCGTGGGGCCCATGGCTAGCGTGGCCGGTGCGATTGCCCAGTATGTCGGCTTGGGGCTTCTTGAATTCTCGGATCAGGTTATTGTCGAAAACGGAGGGGATATCTTTTTAAAGCTCAAGCATCGAGCAACAGTATCCGTGTTCGCCGGTGATTCTCCCCTTAGTGAAAAGATCGGACTATCAATACCTACCAGGCTTATGCCCCTAGGCATTTGCTCCTCTTCCGGAGAGATAGGGCATTCCTTCAGTATGGGGTCGGCCCATTTGATATGCCTGCTGTCTAAATCGGCCGTTCTGGCGGATGGCGCAGCGACCGCCCTGGGAAATAGGCTCAGATCAAAAAAGGATATGGAGACGTTACCGGAATATGCCGGAAACATAAAAGGAGTCCTGGGGGGTATCGGCATCATGGCTGATATCATGGCCACATGGGGGGATGTGGAACTCATTGATCTATAGGTAATATAGATCGTCATCCGCCACTAGCGGACGTTCTTTGACCGGTCTGGAAGATTTTCCCTTCGAGGTAAAAGGATCCTCTGATTCAAGGAGTTCTTCCATCTGAGCCTCAACCTGCTCTGGGTCCTCCCCTGCCTCCACCCTGGCTATCATTTCTTCCATGGCTGGCCCCGGGTTTACTCCCGTCATATCGGCCATCTTCCTCATCAGATTGGCAGCCTGTCTCGGGTCATTTTCATCCAGGCGTCCCATCTCTTTAGCCAGGGTGGACATTGCCTGTTCCCTCTTGGCTTCATCCATGCCGGGCATGCCCGTCTTATCTTCACCTCCCTTGTTTTTTGGTGTCGCAAAACTCGACATACGCCTTTGCAGTTCCACCACGCGACACCTGGGACACATGGGTCTTTTTTCTACATTGACAGAAGCCGAAAAAAAACTGAATATCATGTTACAATTCTCGCAATAGAATTCATATATCGGCATTATACCTCTCCGTTTATCCTATTGTTACCCGAATATTTTACCAGCCTTTATAACCCGCGATTTTTTACCCCTAAATGTCAACTTATTCATGCCTCAATGCAATTATGGGATCCACTTCCGCCGCTCGCGCAGCAGGATATAGGCCGAAGACAATACCAATCCCCACACTTATACATAGCGGCAACATAATGCTCATAGCTGTTACTACTGTCGGCATGCCGGCGGCCAGTGTTATCAATATGGGTATGAAGATACCCACACCTATCCCCACGATCCCGCCTATTGTCGATAAGACTACCGTCTCGATAAGAAACTGCGTGATAATCTGTTTCCTTTTTGCGCCTATGGCACGCCTGATCCCTATCTCACGTGTCCGTTCGGTCACGGATGCCAGCATGATATTCATAATCCCTATCCCCCCCACCAGTAGGCTTATGCCCGCGATTGAGCCCAACACGATATTGAATGTCCTTTTTGTGGCCTCCGCCTGCCTCAGGAGGGCCAGGGGCACACTGATCTCAAAATCTTTCTTGGTATGGAATCTCTCCAACATGGCCTTTATGGCATGGGCCGTTATCTCCACATTGTCGATATCGTTTACCTCAACTATAACCTGGTGCAGTTCCACGCTTGTTATTTCAATGCCACCACCCGAGAATTTAACGCTCGTATCCCCATATAATGCCTTGGCCAGTTCTATCGGGATGTAGGCATCTACCTCCTGGTCGGGGAGTTGTACATCCGAACCGGTTTTTCCTTCCCCCTCACTCTGGACAATCCCCACCACCTTAAAACTGCTGCCTCCGATATTCACGTTTTGGCCTATAGAACCTCTGGTCGCCAGGAGCCTCCTGGCCCCGTATTCGGTCAGCACCACAATCGAGGAATGCTGACTAAGGTCGGATGCAACCATGATACGGCCCGCCAGGACATCCCTTTTTACAAGGTCAAACCATTCCGGAGTGGTTCCCACGACGCGCAGCTCCATGGATTTGTCTCCCAGACGTCCGTCCTTTCGGATCTCTTTTACAGGCACCGCGCGAGTGACAGTCTCAAAGGCTGAGGTCAACCTCTCAAAATCGCTGTACGTAATGCCATAAACGCTCAAACTTGGGCGACCAGGACCAGTGGTGGAGGTGCTTTCCTCTTCCACGGTTTTGAGTGACTTGATAATAATATTATTGCTTCCGACCTTCCGAATCTGATCAAGGGCATCCTTACTCGCTCCTTCTCCAACAGACAGCATGGCCACAACGCTACCCACTCCAAATACCACACCCAACATTGTCAGGAAGGATCGGAGCTTATGGAGCAGGAGATTTTCTATCCCTATCTGAACGTCCCTTATGATGTCCTGTTTCATATCTCATCCCTCCATCATTTCAATCACACCGTCTCTCATATGCAATCTGTGGTTTGCATATTCTGCGATATGAGCCTCATGCGTGACCATAATGACAGTCTTGCCCTGTCTGTTAAGGTCAGTAATCAATCCCATTATCTGTTCCCCTGTTGCGGTATCAAGATTTCCTGTCGGTTCATCCGCCAGGATTATTCGCGGGTCATTAGCAAGTGCTCTTGCGATCGCGACCCTCTGCATCTGCCCCCCGGAGAGTTCCGTGGGCCTGTGATTAAGCCTGCCCTCCAATCCCACTTTTTCGGCAAGCTCACTGGCACGCGCCTCGCTCTGTTTTTGATCCCACCCAAGGTAGTAAAGAGGAAGTTCGATATTCCTGAGCACGGTCAACTGAGGTATAAGATTAAAGCTCTGAAATATAAAACCAAGATGTCTAAGCCTGAATTCGCTCAAAGAATCATCATCAAGACCGCCCACATCCTGGCCTTCTAAAAAATAATGGCCTTCCGTCAAACGGTCAAGGCAGCCAAGGATATTCATCATGGTGCTCTTGCCCGATCCGCTCGGACCCATGATTGCCCAGAAACTTCCTTGTCTAAAAGAAACGCTCACTCCATTTAGTGCATTCACATCCTGAGATCCGACATTGTAGATCTTTTTTGCCTCTTCCAGCTCGATAATTGCATTATTGGACGCTGTTTCATTCTTCATGCGTTGTCCCCCAAAGGTCCAAATTACTGAGACATACCTTCACCCATTGGACCAAAGTCCTGACCCTGGCCTCTTTCCCAAAAACCGGGGTACTGACTCTGACCATCACCAGGGGGGCCTAATCCGCTTGGTCGGCTACCGTCGGGCAATAATCCACCCGAAGGACGCTGGGGCATTTCACTCTCACTAAGATAACCGTCACTGTCTTTATCTATATTACTAAAAAACTCATCCGGACCAGGGAACTCGTCCTTTGAAATGAGGCCATCATTGTCCTTGTCGAGATACTGGAGAAAACCACCCCTCAAAGAGGGCCCTACCTGCGAAAAATCACCAGCTGCGTTTTCATCCGCAGGAAAAGCCTCTTGTTGTACAGAGCCTGTACCCTTAACCTGTCCTGCTCCTTTGCCTGTCTGTGTCATCATCTCCTGGGTCGAGGGTATGTCTGATATATTTTCAAAAACATTCTCCACGACCGTAGCCTCCTCAAGGGGAGGGGAAAGGGAAACTACTTCTCCCTCCTCCAGTCCGCTTATAATCCTCACCATGATATTGTTATCCAGCCCTATCTCTACCTGACGCGGCGCAATCTTGCTTCCTTTAACCACATAAACGGTAGGCTTTCCCCCCACCCTAATCACAGACTGCACAGGGATGTATAAGGCTTCTGCGTGCTGTTCAACAATGATCTCGGCCGTGCAGCTCATGCCTGTGCGAAGAAGATCCGTGTTCCCGTTATTATCCACATAAATAGTCGTGGCATATTCCTTAAGATCCGGGTTCAAAAAGGAGGTCATGGCATCGGCCATCAGGGCCCTACTCGCTACACGGCCGTAATAGACCTCATCCGGCAAGGTGGCAACAGTAACCTGGACCGGAAGACCTACCTTGACCTTTTCCAGATCGGCCTCTAAAATGCTTGTCTCCACGTTCAGGCCCGAGGTGGTGGGAAGGTGTATAAGTTCTCTCCGTTCCCGTATTGTACTCCCCTCTTCAAGGGGTTCATCTCCCATGCCTCCCATACGTCGCCCACCCATTTCAGCGGTCGTTGCGTAGATTACTGTCCCGTCCGCTGGGGCATAGATCTTACATTTTTCTATCTGTGTCTCGATCTTTTTAAATTTGTCCTTCTGGCGGTTGTATTGCAGATCCTTTGCATTCAGGTTGGCCTCCGCCTGCACAACATCCGCGGTTGCCTTGCGGATCGTCCGTTCAAGGGCCATCTTGGCCTGACTGACATCACTCTCCAGTTGGGCCAGGTTCCTCTTGTGGGTATAATTCACCAGCAGATCCAGGTCATTTCTGGCAAGCTCCAAGTCCAGACCCTTTTTATTTACAGCAAGTTCATCAGCCTGAAGCTCCGTCTGGGAGATATATTTCTCTTCATAGAGCTTCTTTGACCATTCCAGTTCTTCCTGAGCCCTGGCAAGCTCCTCTTCAGCCAGGGTGATCCTCGCCTCGGCTTCCTTGAGCTTATTCGGATATTCTCCTTCAATGTATTTTTCAAGGTCCTGCACCGCAAAATCATAGGCAAGCTGTGCCTTATCCTGATCGCTCTGGGCCTGGTTCTTAACCACCTCAAAGTTCTCCCTCGCGTCAATATATGAGGCCTCGGCATTCTGCACCTGGATCTCCTCGTCAACCTTCTGATCCACCAGATTGCTTGAGTCAAGTTCTACCAGGAGGTCGCCCTTCTTGACCTCGGTCCCCTCCTCTATAAGGTAGATAATCGTTGACTGTCCTTCGACCTCGTTCTTTATGACTACCTTCTCCCTCGCCTGTATGGTCCCCGACTCCGTAACGCTTATCCTAAGAGGTCCTTTCTTGGCCGTGAAGGTCGGAATACTGCTCTCAACACTCTCACCGTTTATCAGAGAAATGAAGCCCCACAACAACAGGATGGAAAGCAGGGCCACAGCAATGGAAAACACAGGCTTTCTTCTGTATTTCTCATATGCCTTATCTTTTATTTTATTATAATTTTTATGTATTTTATCTTGTATTTCACTATAATTTAACATCGTCCTTCTCCGCATCATAATATTCCACTATCAATCCCTTTTGATCTATCTCCAGTATCCCTGTATCAATCTGAAATTCCAGTTCCGCCATTCGGTAATCAACCACCGCGGATGTCAAGGAGTTTCTGGCGGAGAGTAAAGCCTCCTGAGCCTCCAGGATATCGCGCAATTCTGCCCTGCCGGCCTCGAAAAACATGTCCGTGCTCTTTACCCTTTTCTCTGCCAATTCCACTGCCCTGGTCTGTATACTGAGGCCCTCACGCGCCTTGGACATGGAGCGCAACCTGTTTCTGATCGAAAGCTTAATATCGTCTTCCATACTCTGCAGATCCCGCACCGCACTCTCCAAAGATATCAGGCTTTCGCGATAGCCTTTCCGCTCTGCGGTTCTCTCCAGGGGGAGATCAATATTTAACAATGCCCTATACACGCCCTCGTCAGAATGGATACTGGCATCTTCCACGCCGGCCTGGCCCAGTGAACGCGACTGGCCCAGGTTTGCCTGCCCCAGCAGCGTCAACTCAGCTCCTAACGCATCCGCCTTGACTACAACCATCCTCTGGGCGTCATAGACCTTTCCTTCTGAAACACGCAGATCAAGGCGATTACCAAAGGCAAGTTTTATAGCCTCTTTTTCTTCAATCTCCAGGGGACCGGCATTTTCCATTCCAATACCCACTAATTCTGTTGAAGAACCGGAAGTAGTACTTTTTTCAACATCGCGCACTATGGACGAAACACGCGAGGTCAGAGCCTCAAGTTCGGCCCTGTCAAGTTCTATATCTGCGTCGGGCGGAAGGCCAAGAGACTTTTTAAAAGAGTCAAGGGAACTATTGTATGAATCCAACGCGTTGATCCAGCGATTGCGGGCGTTAAGCTCATTCTGGACCGCCTGATCCACCTGAATCTCTGTTGATCTCCCCGCGTCGGCAAGGGCCCTTGTTCGACGGGCCGACACCATGAGATTTTTATACACCTCCGCGTTATTATCCACCTGGTCCAGCTGTCTGAGTACGTTTAGATAACTTCGGGCTATTTCCACTGCGAAGGTCTGCTTATATTTTTGAAATTCATAAATAGCATATACCACATCGCGTTCGGCCTGGGTCAGAGGCTCGGATACAATATATCTGCCCGCGCCCCTTAACAGAGGTATAGAGATGGACGCATCCCCTGTGATGCCCAATGATGAGGTCTTGCCCTGGGTCAGCAGACTCACAAGATCCACTGCAAGGCTAGCCGCAAATTCAGCACCGCTCTTAAGCGTCTTTGAAAGCTTGAGAGATCCGCTGTGTTCCATACCCTTCGTCGTTTCTTGGCCGGCCTTTTTATCCGCACTGAGCGAGGTTCCTCCCTCACCTCTTACAGTGAATCCGAACTCGTTACGAGCTAGATCAAGGCTGAGGGCTGATCTAAATACTTTTTCCTTCTTTGATTGATACTCCGGACTGTTCATGGCCCCTACCTGGAGTGCCTTTATAAAGGAGAGCTTTACAGGCTGATCGTCTTCCACCACAATGTCATCCTTGGAGGAATTATGCCCCTTCGGGTAGTCTTTCTCGGGCCAGTGGTCAATAGGCTTGAGATTATCCGAGCCCAGTGACGCATCTCCGGAGATGGGAAGATCCTGCTCAATCAACATACGACGTCTCAATATGTCGCTCGGCCGTTCAATAGTAAAATCCTCGGCACTGCCGAAGAGCTCTTTCTGTTTATCTTCGATAATGGACTTCGCTACCTTATCCGCGTCTACACGATATCCGGCGGTAGTTTTGCAGCCTGTATGAATCATGCCTAAAGTCAAAAGCAATATGGGGAAATATAGGTACACTATACGCTTTTTCAAAACACTAACCATATACACCTCCTCAATAACTCCCTGTCCCTAGCTTAACGGTAGTATATGCCTTATATAAATTGTGTCAGGAAAGGATTCAAGCAACACACAACGTCCTGACCTGACACGGGATATTGCCTTTTGAGGTTTTTCTTGTCCTTAACTTTATATAGATACATCAGAGCCTTAGTCTGTAACAAGCTCTTTAACCCCAGCTATTGTATAAGACGTCTGGAATATGCAAAAAGTTACATATATCAATAATATTATTATTAAAAGATATTTTTGGCCCTTTAGCGCATAAATCCATCCATATCCTGAAAATCTAAGAATCTCATACAACAAATCCCTCTATTGAAAGGACTATTGTGTATGCATCATTGTCTTATATTAGGCGTAAAAAATCTATTTTCAAGGTGTAAAAATCTGTTAGACAAATGCGAAGCCGGTTCTAAGCATAAGGCAGGTCGATATATTTGAATCGAATCAGTGTGTATTGTTTTGTTTGATTAATACAGAAAAACGGGATATAACATTTATAGAATAACAGGCTGAAAACAGGATGCTGTAATTTAGATTACCCTTTAGCAGAGAGGAAATGAAACCAGACATGAAAAAACTACTGGCCAAGGATATCATGAATACTAATGTACTTTCGGTGGGGATGGATTGGTCTTTGGAACAACTTGCCGACTATCTCGTCGAAAACTCCATATCTGGTGTCCCTGTTACCTCCGAGGAAGGGAAATTGCTGGGTGTGGTTTCCATGACCGACATTGTCCGATACAGGAGCATGCCCTCCATTGAACAGCGGCCTGATGACACCCATGAATACTATATCTACTCGCCCGAACGCCAGTATTCGCCCGAGGAGGTGGAAGCCTCTCGTATTGAGGCGGAATCACTGGTTACCGTGCGCGATATAATGACATTCATTACCTTTAACGTGGATGAAGGCACATCTATTCAAGAGGTTGCGGATGCCATGCTGAGGGGTGGCATACATAGGGTGTTAGTAACCCGGGACAATGTACTGGTAGGCATCATCACAACCATGGATATACTGAGAGCCATAAAGGATCTATGAATCAAAAGGGATTTAAGGATTTGAGGGGCCAAGTGTCGCCTTTTTGTCCTGGAGATTTTCACTGGAAACCTTGATCCATTGAATCCTCAAATATCGCGCCTCAAAAAAAACACCATGCCTTATTGGTTAGCTTTTAGCTATCAGCCATTAGCTAAAAGCTATTCCCTTTCCTTTCGCTTTCCACTCCGCGCTATGTGTGGTGACCTGTGAACTAATTGGGGAAGTTATTCAAATACGTGTGGTTTTCCCCTTTTTTACATCCTATTATCCTTTTCAAAACCTGATATCCGTGTTATTAATATCACGTAGCACAACCGGTTCTTGTCATTAAAAAGAACGGCTTTTAATGACTGTAATTATTAAGTTTTTTACCAAGGAGGGAAAGATGAGATATATATCCATGCCTTTCTGCGTTCTTTTGCTGACGGGAATTCTGGGAAGCGATGTATCAGGCGGAGAGATGAGGAGGATCACATTGGATGACGGCAGTGTGATCACCGGTGAAATGATATCATTGGATAGCGGTCTGTTCACCATTAAATCGGTGAGCCTCGGAACATTACAAATTGATGAATCCAAGGTCCGTTCCATAAATGATGTCCCGAATATAAAGGAAGAAATTCAACTTTTGGAGCAAAAGATTCTAAATAACCGAGAACTCCTCGAAATCATACTTCCTTTGCAGGAAGACCCTGATTTCCAAAGGGTGCTAGAAGATCCTTCCATTATGGAAGCCGTGGAATCAGGAGATATGGATGCCCTCCTCTCCAATCCGGATTTTCTCAAACTCTTAAATAACCCCAGGATTCTAAAGGTCAAAGAGAAGGTGAAAGAATAGTCCGTCATTTTTTAAACAGGGCCTCAAGGGCTGCTTTTGCATCTTGGGTTCTCTGGTAACTGCTGTTTCCTGTCCTTGAAGAGCCTTTGGGGACAAAAAACTCGCAAAAATTCGCCCTATCCTTGTCGACTATGCGTTCGGCCTCTACTTCTCTGCATTCATTATATGCGGCCTGGTCGTAAAAATTGCATTGCTTGCAGCAGTGCAGATCATGCTGGCAATACGGGCATGTATCGTTCCTGCCTACCTTCCCCTTGATCTCTATCTCTTTGTTACAATAAGCGCATTTCATCACACATCATCCTCCTGGATTATTGTCAGTACAAGCAAACTTTCAAAAATCTTCCTTTGACAATCAAAGCATATAAAACTAAACTTAATTGAAATACATAACCTTAAGAATAAACCCAAAGTGACCAACCTCATGAGTAAAGCGAGGCCTTATTACACACTGCTTGACCATACAGCGGATCTCGGGGTCAGGATAAGCGGGACCAGTCTGGCTAATCTTTTTGGGAATGCCCGCAAAACCTTTAATTACATTATTTTCGGGACCACCCCTCCTGTTGAAAAATCCTACTCTAGAAAAATATCCTTATCAGGTAGTGACCTTGCTGATCTGATGGTTCGATGGCTCAGCGAAATCCTGTATCTCTTCGACGGTGAACATCTTGTTGTCACCAATGCGGATATTCGCGCTCTATCAACAAAGCAACTCAAGGCGACATTGACCATTACCCCTTTTGACCCTGATTACCACGAAGTTCTCAGGGAGATTAAGGCCGTTACCTATCACGGGCTCAATGTAACCCGTGAAAAGGGGATATGGACCGCCGAGGTAATATTCGACCTTTAGAGGTTGACACATGGAAATAAAACTTAGAGAGATCGATAGTTATCACTGGATGATTCCCAAAACAGGTAATATGCGCGTGCCCGGCCTAATATTTTCAAGCCCCCAACTGGTAAAAGCCCTTCAACAGGAACAAAGCCTGGTCCAAGTGGCCAATGTCGCGACATTGCCAGGAATAGTTAAATATTCGCTCGGCATGCCGGACATACACTGGGGTTATGGATTCCCCATCGGCGGCGTGGCCGCCTTCCGAATGGAAGACGGCATCATATCACCAGGCGGTGTGGGTTATGACATAAACTGCGGCTGCCGTCTCATGACAACTTCCCTGAGGGCTGACGACATAAGACCATATATCAAGGATCTGATATCGGCCCTCTTTAAAAATATCCCCGTAGGAGTAGGGTCAAAAGGCCCCCTACGTATCTCGCCGCGGGATGAGGCTCAGGTCGCCATGGAAGGGGCTTCCTGGGTCATTAAAAAGGGTTTCGGTCAATTCGAGGACCTGGAACGAACGGAAGACCACGGTGTCATCGAAGGCGCCGACCCCTCAGTCCTAAGTGAAAGAGCCATAAAAAGAGGTCTTGACCAGCTTGGCACCCTTGGATCAGGCAATCATTTTGTTGAAGTCCAGGTCGTCGATCATGTCTACGACAGTGCTGTAGCCAACGAATTCAATCTCTTTGAAGGTCAGGTCACCTTTTTCGTCCACACCGGATCTCGTGGTTTTGGTCACCAGATATGTGATGACTTTCTGAAGGAGATGAGCGGCGCAGATCTTTTAAAAGGGCTTCAATTGCCAGACAGGCAGCTTGCGTGTGCCCCGCTTAACAGCGAACTTGGCAAAAGATACCTTTCAGCAATGGCCTGTGCGGCGAATTACGCGTGGGCAAATCGTCAGATTATAATGCATCTCGCGATGGAAACCTTTATTAAATCCTTATCCATCAGCCCTAATGAACTCGGAATGAGTCTTCTCTATGATGTCTGCCATAATATCGCCAAAAAAGAGATCCATAGGGTAGATGGAGAGGATATCCTTCTCTGTGTTCACCGGAAAGGGGCAACCCGGTCTCTGCCTCCCAAACATCCTCTCCTACCCCCTATCTATCACCACACGGGTCAACCGGTGCTTATACCCGGCAGTATGGGCACCTATTCCTATGTCCTTGTGGGCGCCGAGGGGGCTCTCGAACAGAGTTTCGGATCCAGCTGTCATGGGGCCGGTCGGACTCTGAGCCGAACCAAGGCCATCGAGGCATCAAAAGGGAGATCAATTCATCGTGAACTGGAAGACAAAGGAATCTTCGTGCAATCCAAAGGAAAACAAACCCTCAGAGAAGAGATACCCGAGGCCTATAAGGACGTATCACAAGTTGTCGAAGTAGTTCATAAAACCGGTTTGGCAAAGAAGGTCGCACGCCTGAGGCCACTAGGCGTCATAAAGGGCTGATAACCCCTTCCTTGAATAAGTTCCTCTACCCTGTAAAATATTTCTATGGAAAAAAGCTGATGAGATGATTCATGTAAATCTTTATCAACTTGAATATCCGGAGTCAACAAAAAAGTCAAGCCATTTTCCAGCCCCCTTTTTTCTCATACTCCCTTATGTTTTCGAGCATCTCGTCAATTATGACCCCGGGGTTCGTTTGTGAGCGGCCCTCCAGCAGGTATCCACTATCCGTGAAATATATATATGTCTGCCCTACCTTTTCATTAAGTATGCTCTCCACCGCCCATTTATAGCACGCCAGCTGGAGGTGATAATCATTTTCCTCTGCCACGTCATCGGGCTTCTTTCCCTCCAGGTCATTGCTCTTCCAGTCGATGATCGTCCAATATCCCTTTTCCTTGTCCTTTAAAAGCCTGTCTATAACGCCCCTGACTTCGATCCCCGGCCTTGCGCTGAAAAGAAAAGGGACCTCGGCATGGGATTCATTAACGCCCAGGAGCCTGATAAGTCTTTCATCGCCTGTTGTGTGACTCAGTTGCCTGAATGCCTTTTCCCTGATCCTGAGCAATATATCTTTCTTCAGCTCCTCTCCTTCCCTGCCGCAGTGCATAGCCCTCTCCCAAACATGCTGTAGAAGATCCTCCCGTAAAGGATCGCCGAAATGATGTTTCTCAAGATATGAGTGGACCAGGTGGCCCAAAAACAGCGCCGCCTCAGAGCCGTATTCCTCTTCATCACCCTCCCTTGAACCGCCACCATCCCGGAACCATTCATCCTCTTCCGACCCAATCCTATCAAGATCTTCCGTCTTAAAACCAAGTACAAAATTGGAATAAAACCGGATCGGACTTTGTCTGAAAATTCGGAATGCCTTAAAACTGAGCTGGAGATAGGGAGGGGCCTGGATGGGCCCTGTAAGGTCGATCTCCCTTATGCTTTGGTCATACACCCCGAAGTCCTCTTCGCTGAAATCCTTTTCTCTGTAATGAACGCCTTTGTAAATCCTTAACCTCGGTTTCCCCCATACCACATCAGGACGCCCCGGTTCATCTTTATGGATACGCGATTGTTCAGTAGGAGAAATTTTATTGAACCCATAGATATCGCCCAGCATATCCAGAATTGTGGCTCTTTCCCTATAATCATTGGATGTTAGGCGAGCTTGATTCCCTTCCATCATTCCTTTTCTAGCACTGCTTACCAGAAGCAGGTGGTTACTAGCCCTTGTGCATGCTACATAAAAGACACGCCTGTTCTCCGCCATATCCTCGAGCCTGTTTCTTCTCCTGAGGAGGCACCCCAATGGGCCGTAGGCTTTCTCATAGTCGAGTTGAGGTACCGCTACCTGCCAAACAGGGATCTCCCCTTCACTGTGATTCCAATCTTCGGGACTACAATCCTCGCAGGTGTAAAGCCTTGTCGGCCTGCCTATCTTCGTGCTTGCCGGAACCTTCCAGTCAAGATCAGGGATAATAACCATGGGGAATTCCAGCCCCTTTGCCGCATGAATGGTCATGAGGGATATGGGGCTTCCCTCACCGGAGATTAAGGCCTCTCCCTCTTCCTCTTCCTCGTCCGCCATGCGGAGACAATGCCAGACGAATTCCGGCAGTGATCCGTTCCCCTCCGCCTGAAAACGCCTGGCCGTATCTGTAAGCTTTTCCAGGTTTGCCATCTTCTGCAGACCATTAGGATGAGCAGAGTATACCGCAGTCAAAGATCGATCCATGATTATTATCCGTATAAGCTCGGCTACGGACAACCGGCCTGAAAGGAAACGCCATCTTCGTATATTTGCCCCTGCTTCGCGGGTAAAGGGGTTTTCGGAGACCTCAAGCTGCTCCACAGTGGTCGTTCTTCCGTAAAAAAGATCAAAGATTTCAGGATCAGTCAAACCGAATATAGGGCCCCTCAATGCTGACAGAAGGGAGATCTTTTGCCTTTCATCAACGAGGTAGCTAAGGATCTGTAACATCTCCATCACCTCCTGACAGCGGAAAAAGCCCTTTCCCCTGTGAACCGTGAAAGGAAGGCCAGCCTCCCTTAACACACTCTCAAATGTCTTGAGATGCCCAAAGGTAAAGAAGAGTATCCCCACGGCGGGAAGGTCTTTCTCAATCTTTTCCCTTATATCCGGATAGGCTTTGTATTCACGGTTATCTTCACCGTGCCTGCCCAGGATATTCTCGATAATATCCGTTATCAGCATCGCCTCCCCTTCCAGCCTCTCCTTTCTTTGGCTAGAACCCTTAGTAAGATATACGGTTACGGAGCCTTCATCTTTTCGTTTCCCATACCCTCCCTCCGGCATGCTGATCATCTTGGGCGCTGTTTCATATCTTTCTAACCTTTTCGCCCCCTTGTTGCCGAATATTTCCCTGAACACCCTGTTAAAAAATGCTATGGGCTTTGCGGCACTCCTGTAATTATGGGGAAGATAGACTGAACCTTTTAGTATATCGTCCTTTTCCTGTCGGGACAGTGTTTCGAATTGCTCAACATGTCTTTTCATGATTTCAGCATAATCACTGTAAAGCCTCATGACACGGTTATTCAAATCCGGGTCCTCCCAGAACATAGGGACGGGCCTTTCCGGGTTTGATTTCTTTATCCGCTCGGTCACGGATTCAAAGACAGTTACGTCTCCCCCTCGAAATCCGTAGATAGCCTGTCTCTTATCACCAACAACAAACAGTTTTCCCGGCGCAATGGCATCCTCTTCACCCTGCCCTTCGCGGGAGCAGAGCAGTCTTATGATGTCCCACTGAACCCTGTTTGTGTCCTGAAATTCATCCACCATAATATATCTATATCTCTGCCGTATCCTCTCCAGTCGCCCCTGTCCCCCTTTATGAAGGGCAGATAAAAGGTGATAGGCGCGGGCCTCAAGATCTGCAAAGTCCAGGGCATTGATCTTTTCCTTTTCCTCCCGGTATCTGTCCAGGCAGGCCTTTGCGATCTCCAGAAAAAATCTAAGCTCTCTTTCAAACGTAAGGTCCGGCGAGCCGTTGATAAAGATATCGGGGTAATACCTGGCAACCATATCCACATAATCTATCTTCCTTATCCCCTCTTTTACAGCCGGAATGGTGCTTCGCGGTCTCCTCTTATCCGACATACCCCTCAGGGAGCGAAACAGCTCCGGTATGCCGGATGTCTCTTGATCGCTTTGGTGTGACTCTTGCCAGCGCTCCAGGATTTCCAGCAACACCTTTTGGTCCCCTTTCCCAATATGTTGTGCCCTCAGTCCTTCCAGATAGGGCATAATCTCCCTATCCTTGATCAGCCGGCAATAATCCCTT
>CAYUYB010000008.1:0-19649 GCA_964449025.1 uncultured Desulfobacteraceae bacterium | reverse complement strand
GGAAGAATCGGAAAGGGTTAATACCTTTCCCCCCAATTCGTTTATCTTTTCAACGGTATATTGGGCCACGTTACCTGAGCCGGAGACGAGACAGGTCCTGCCTTCCAGTTTCTCGCCCTTTGTGGCCATCATTTCCGAGGCGAAATATACACATCCGTACCCCGTGGCCTCCGGCCGTATAAGGCTTCCGCCCCATCCCATGCCTTTTCCGGTCAGCACGCCACTGAATTCATTGCGCAATTTTTTGTACATCCCGAAAAGATAACCTATTTCTCTGGCCCCGACGCCGATATCGCCAGCCGGGACATCCGTGCTTGGTCCTATATGCCGAAAAAGTTCAGACATAAAGCTCTGACAAAACCGCATCACTTCGTGGTCGGATTTTCCTTTGGGATCAAAGTCAGATCCTCCCTTGCCTCCACCCATGGGAAGGGTGGTAAGGGCGTTCTTAAAGACCTGCTCAAAGGCCAGGAATTTAAGGATGCTAAGATTGACGGAAGGATGAAAGCGCAACCCACCTTTGTAAGGGCCTATGGCGCTGTTCATCTGCACCCTAAAACCCCTGTTGACCTGAACATATCCCTGATCGTCCATCCAGGGAACACGAAATATAATGACCCGTTCAGGCTCAGTGATTCTTTCCAGTATTCCGGCCTCAATATACTGAGGATTCCTCTCAAGGACTGGTTCCACTGATTCAATAACCTCCCGGACTGCCTGATGGAATTCCTTCTCGTTCGGGTCTCTGGCCTTTATTGTTTTTAGGATATCATTCATGACAACCTCCATTCTGGAAATAAATAATGGCACTTATCACTTAAAAACCAATGATTCAAGCACAAATTGTGCGTCTTAAAAGTTAATCCGTGTTCTATCTATGAATTATCACGCATCTGGATGTCCTGCCGTCTATCTTCAACAAAAGGGTTTTTTCCAACCTGATGTGCCTTAAAAAGGCAGTTTCCTGCAGACTGGGGAGAGACCCTACCCATTGCCAGTCAAAATAATTCTCTTCAGAGTCTTCGGTTAAGGTGATGTATTGGATGCCCAAAGAGGTTATATTCTGAAAAAAATGGGAGCCTTGGGAGGGATCGGCCTTCAGTTTATCATTTCTCAATTCTATAATGGCTCCCACTCCCGAGATATTATGCCACTGGACCGGTATCCCCAGCCATCTGTCCGCGGAACCCCACCTGCCGGGACCCACTAATAGGTAGGGTCTCTCTTCTTTTAAAAGGCCAGCGTTTATCCGGTTTATTTCATCTGCTATCTGCAACGTTGAGTCAGGCCTGAAGGCGTCCAGCTTAACGTAAACAATGTCGGCAATACTTTCATTCTTCCCGTTGCCAAGGGCCTGGTTAGAAAGGCAAAATGCCTGCTGGTAGTCCTCCGGGGTTATCTTCACCTCGAAGCGTTCCAGTTCAGCCACCATCGGTCTCATTTGGAGGAAGAAAAAATCATTCTTTCTGTTTTTGTGGGGACTAAGATTGACGGAAAATTCCATTTCAACAGGGCATCCCATGCCTCTTCGCCCCAGCACAAGCAAATCGTTGATTAAGGAGGGGAGGGGAAAAAGATCGTACTTAAGCACCTGGGCGAAGGTAATGATCTTAGGACCAGGCATATATCCGTTATCTCTAATCCGATGTTCTTCAGGGATATATGTGCTTGCGAGTGCCTGTATGGGAAACTCGTTTTCAGCTTCATCTATTTCTCTCTTTTCGAGATTTGAGTTTTTATAGAACTGGAGATCGACCGGATACCCTTTTATCTTCAACGCGTAAAAGTAACGCTGGGCATTAGCCAAGATATCGTCGACAGTAGAAAACTGCGGCATATGATTCGGATAGTTTGGGGAAAAACGCAGAGATCTTTCACCTTCCACAACCGTCTTGCCCAGACCGACAGCTATTTGGACGATCCCTTCTTCCGATTTCATGGGACCCACAGGATAGAAATTATGGGATTGAGCCACCCCTGAGATAGCAGGGTAAAGATAATCGCCATAAGCCTCTCCGGTAAGCTGCTGAATGATCACTGCCATGGCCTCTTCCTGAGGTTGTTTCTGGGTGTTTTTCGCAAAGGCCTTGGGGGCCTCATAATAGGTAGAGGCATATACCAGTTTTATGGCGGTGATGAGCTGGCGAAGCCGAATGGAATGGTCAGGATGATTGTTAGGGATCATGTACGTAGCGTATAGTCCGGCGTAGGGCTGGAACTGGGCATCTTCCAGCAGGCTTGAGGAGCGGATGGACAAAGGGTAATTGATTTGGGTTACGTAGGCCTCGAGCTGTTTAACGAGCCATTCAGGCATCTTTGTCTTTAAAAAGGCGTTCGATACCTCCTGATCAGTGAAAGGCTCTGCCGCAAAGCGCGCTAGTTTGTTATTGCCGATAAAAGAATCAAAACCGTCCGTGCTGATCACGAGTGTCTTTGGTATCTCTATATTGATCTCGGGATATGTCTCGTAGATTGCGGGATTCTCTTGCAATAAAGCGGACATAAAGGCCAGGCTTCTCGCCTTGCCGCCCAGAGAGCCTTGGCCGATTTTCACAAAATCCATTACCTCAGGATCAAATTGATTTGGCTGAAATTGGGCGACAACTCCTTTTTGACGCCATTTTCTCAATGTGTGAATATTGGATATAAGAAAATGCCTCAGCTCATCGGCGTCGGTGAAACGTGATACATGGACACTTCGAATTTTTGAGGCAAGGCCAATCTCGGAACGAGCCATGATCCAGTTTGAAAACTGGTTCCGTTCAGCATGATACCACAAGGATTCTTCAGGAATATTTGCCAACTTTAATTCAAGGGAGTGAAGATCGGAAGCCCTGTCTATCTCTTCACCGTCCCGGTTTCGAAATATAAAATCGCCGAACCCAAGATGATTTAATAAAAAATCATGTAATCCAGCGAAGATATTGGAGGAATTCTTATTGAGAAATACTGCTGGAATCTTTTTGGATATCTCCAGGGCTTCAGGGTTTGAACTCAACATGAGCAACGGGATATCAGGTACTTCACCTTTGATCTTTGACAATAGTGCATAGCCCGCGTTATCGTCCAGCTTACCATTTTTTGGAAAACGGGCGTCGGATATAACGCCAAAAAGGAAGGGACGAAATCTCTCGTAGATATCAAAGGCCTCTTCATAATCTTGGGCCAATAGGATTTTCGGTCTCGCCCTCATGGTAAGGAGTCGGTGTTCTTCGTTAAGCCCCACTTCAAGCACGGCTTGGGTCTGTTTAACCACTTCCTTATAGAGTATCGGCAGGAAGGACGAATAATACAATGGAGAGTCTTCCACGAGTATAAGGACACGAACCATTGTCTTTTGAGTGTCGACCTCCACATTAAGCCGATCCTCGGCATTCTTGACAATGGCCAAAAGCAGATCTGACATACCTGTCCAGATAAAGATCTTGTCAATTCCGTTATATCTATAACCCTTGGGGTTTGGGTAGATTCCCTTTAAGTTTTGAGCGAGAAGGATAACGGGCATCTGCGGGTCCATTTTTTTTATTTCGCTTCCAAGAGAGAAGACGTCCATATCATCCAGATGAGGCGTGGCAATAACCATATCGAACCTTTTATTCTTTAGTATGGAGAGGGCCTCTTCAGCAAAGGAGGTTCGAGTTACACGCGGGGGCTGGCTCAGGTTCAATCCTTTGTATTCATTGATTATTCTGGAAGAAAGCCTGCCGTCTTCCTCCATGATATATGCGTCATAAGGACTTGAAACTAATAGGATTTCACGGATCTTTTTTGCCATCAATTCGTGAAATACCTTAAACCGCGCGTAAAATTCCCTGGGAAAAGGTGCCTTATTGGAATCCATATAGGGCGATCTCCCTTTTTAACCTTTATGAGTTTATGATATCCATCGCCTCTTCCCTGTACGCATCCATGACATAGGGGATACCGGTCACTCTAGCACATTCTTCGGTAAGGGAGCAGAGGTCATTTCTGTTGATATATTCAACACCCCAGCTCCTTGCCCCGGCCATTAATTGCTGGAGGCCAACCTTTATCTTGTCGGTTACACTAAACAGTCCGATGGCGCCCAGAGGCATATTATCTACCTCGCTCCCGTATTTGTCTCTCAGGACCTCATAGTTCATAAATATTTCTTCCTTTGTGGACCCGAACCTGGATACTGTCGAGGGGAGACCCCCGTCTTCGCCTCTCAGCCATTTCTCGGTGTTTTTGCCTACCATGCCGGGTATCATCAGGGCGCGCCCCATGCAGATCGCCTTGCAATAAGGGGATCCTAAGGCAAGGGCTTTGAAAACGTGATCCTCTGAAGAGAAACCGCCCGCGAACGCGATATCAGGGACCCACAGGCCTCTTTTTTCAAGTATCGCACATAACTCATACGCCATGGAATGCAGATAGATAGAAGGAATGCCCCATTCGGTCATCATCCTCCACGGGCTCATGCCTGTCCCGCCGAGCGCGCCGTCGATGGTTAAAAGATCTATTTTTGCCTCGCTTGACCATCGAATAGCCATGGCCAGTTCCCTCATGGGATAAGCTCCAGTCTTTAAGGTGACCCGCTTCGCCCCCAACTTTCGCAGCCTTTCCACCTCCTTCATAAAGGCCTCTTGGTCAATGAATCCGAGGCGCGAATGCCGTTCAAATTGTTTGAGAGGGCCTGCCTTGAAGGCCACCTGAAAGGCGTGTACTTCAGGGTCAGGCGTGACTATATAACCGCGTCTTTTCAATTCAATAGCCCTTTCCAAGGAATTGACCTTTATTTCTCCTCCTATGCACTTAGCCCCTTGACCCCATTTTAACTCAATGGTCTCCACGCCCAGCTTTTCCAACACGTATTCTGCCACACCGTTTCGAGTATCTTCCACATTCATCTGGACAAAGATATCTCCATAGCCTTCATAGTATCGGCGATATTGTTCTACCCGGCGGTCCATTTCCGGAGATTTTGTTATCAACCCGTTGGTTCCGATCTCCAGTTCCGGGTCAATGCCGCAAACATTTTCGCCGCAAACCAGGCTTATGCCGCTTATGGCCGCTCCGACCGCGAAGTGCTCCCAGTTCTTTCGGGCGATATCAGTACTTCCCAGTGCGCCTGTAAAGATGGGGACCTTCATCTTTATCTTATTCTCGGCACCGAATGATGTCTCTGTGTTGACTGCCGGGAAGGTGGCAATATCCGGATCAGGATCAACTCCTTTAGCACCCAGTGCGTAACCCATGATGTTGAGATGTGAATAATCGACCGGATAGTCTTTGTCCGCCCCTGCTGTAACGCTTCCGAAAGGCTCGGGATAAAGCAATTCCCTCCCCCGGAATGTGGCTCTAAACATATCGCAGTTTCCCTTGCACCCATCGACACACCTGCTGCAGATGCCGGATTGGGGTACGATGTCACGAGATCGATTTCTGGTGTCAAGTGCTTCGTTTGAGTTTGGTCTTTGTAGATTCATGTAATCCCCCTTTGAGTCACTGACTTAGTTTAAAAAAAGAAAGGCGCAATCCCCTTCTGCAAGGAATAGACGCCTTTGTCCGATATTATAATATCTCTCAACACATCTTTGTGCGGGAAACATTAAAACCTATTACAAGAAGGTGCTTATGAACGTTTTTCTGCAATTTGTCAAGAAAATTCAAGGTGATATTTTTCAACCTATCTCCTGGGAAAGAAGTATCGCTTCCGCTACGGCACGCATGGATTTTCGTGAATCCATGCTGCGTTTCTGGATCCAGCGGAAGGCCTCATCAGCCCCCAAGTCACGTCGATTCATTATGATTTCTTTCGCTCTTTCAACGAGTTTTCTGGTCTCCAGCTCTTCCTGGATAACCTTTGTTTGTACCATAAGTTCTGTATTAAAGATCGCGACCGCCGCCTGGTTCGCGACCGCGGTGATAAGATCTATCTCTGTCTCTTTAAAATCATGGGGTTCGGCCGTGAAACAATTGAGCACCCCTATGACCTCATCATTTTTTACCTTTAAAGGGACGCTCAACATGGAAACCAGCCCGAGCTTCTTCGCCATCTTCTTTTCTTTGAATCTGGGCTCCTTCTGCACATCCTTTACAATTAGAGGTTGATTGTTTGTTGCCACAAATCCCACGACACCTTCCGACATGTCCAGTGCCCGGTCTTTCACGTATTCCGGGTCAATAGCCTGAGTAGCCTTCAGGCGGATCCTTTTACGTGTAACCGTATTGTCCACCAGCCATAGGGAACAGATCTCCACGCCGGTAACCTTGGCCGTAACCATTACTATCAGTTTAAGGATGTCCTCCAGATAAAGGTCCGAAGTAATAGCTCTGCTTATCTCTGACAGTGCCCTTATATATTTTTTATAGTCTGCGGCTGAAATTCTATCCATCGGTAATATCTTCCAATCCAAAAGTAGAACAACCAAAACTAAATTTCAACCCAAATTTACCGAGGTGTCAAGCATATGTGGATACCTGATTAGAACTTGACAGCGGTGAAATGTATCCCTATATTGCCGATATCATTTTAGATATGAGATGCAAATCCATATTTGTGTCCTTTTGGAAGGCATGACCGCTTATCTCAAGATATTGAGACAAAGATCAATTCAATTTAAAGAAAGGAAAAGGTCAATTGGTTCAGCCCGGATCCAAAAATAATATGAGCACCAGGGTATTGCGCGCCGTGTGGGAGGGAGGCCCCTGGCTGGTGGTAATCGTTCTTATCATAATTACTTTAATTATGATCAGAAACGTCTGGAAGGAAGATAATCGAATTGAAGAGGCCAGAAAGGCGGCAATAAAGCAGGAGACTCCCGCGGTAAAGGTAATTACACTGTCCCTTGAAGCTAAGAGGCTGGAGGATAAGATCAATCTTCCGGCTACTGTCGAACCCTATGAGAACCTCTGGGTAAAGACCGAGGTATCCGGTCAGGTCGTAGATATATCTGTCAAGGAAGGACAGGTTGTGAAAAAGGGCCAGTTGCTGGTAGAACTTGATAACCGGGACTATAAAGCAAGGCTGGAGCAGATAGAGGCCAATTATGAACTTGCGCTTATGGATTATGAGCGCCTCTCAGTGCTTGCGGAAAAGAAGACTATCGCGGAAACCGAACTGGATAAGACCAAGGCGCAACTTAAGTCCCTGGCGGCTCAACTGGATGAAGCAAGGCTGGGACTGGAGCGGACACAGATCAGGGCCCCTATCAGCGGCAGGCTCAACGAAATTGAGGCAAAGACGGGTGACTGGTTAGGGGTGGACAGCGCCGTCGCTCAGATACTTCAATTTGAGGAAGTCAAGGTAAAGGTGGGAGTTCCTGAAAGTGACGTGACCGCGATATTCGACCTTAATGAAGCGGATGTTATCATCGAGGCCCTTGATGGTCTCAGGGTTAAAGGAAAGAAGCTTTTTCTTTCCCGGCAACCCGGCACAATGGCAAGGCTTTATGACCTTGAGCTTATAGTTAAGAACACCGGCGGACGTATCCTGCCCGGTATGTTTGGCCGGGTTGAGCTTGTCAAGGAGGTGTTTGAAGAGGCGCTGGTTATACCTCTTTTCGCGGTAATCAGCCAGGACGACGAGAATTTTGTGTTTGTGGAAAGGGATAAAAAGGCGCGAAAGAGGCATGTTGAGCTCGGGATATTGTCCGGCTGGCAGGTCCAGGTGACAGCCGGGCTCGAACCGGGCGATCAGGTAATTGTTGTGGGTCACCGGCAGGTCGAAGAGGGCCAGGATGTTGAGGTTATACAAAGCGTGAAAGATGCCGGGGAGATCCTCTAGTAATGACATCCTTAATTGATATAGCCGTTCGAAAGAGAATCAGCGTAGTCGTATTAGGTATCGTAATCATCATATCCGGTTTCGCAGCCTATATCTCCCTACCCCGCGAGGCAGCTCCCGATATCACCATACCTTATATCTTTGTAATGACGAACTATCCCGGAGTGGCCCCGGAGGATATTGAACAGTCCATAACCATTCCCATTGAAAAGAAGCTTAAGGGTCTTGAGGGGGTGAAACATATCGAGTCCTCCAGCGTGGAGGGCATGAGTTCCATCGTGGTGGAATTCGTGGCTGGTACCGATATTGATGAAGTCCTCACCAAGACCAAGGACAAGGTGGATCTGGCAAAAGCGGATCTCCCTTCAGACCTGGAAGATGACCCGGAAGTAACCGAGATTAACATCTCCGAGATGCCTATACTGGTTTTATCCCTATCCGGAAAGGTAGGCCAGGCAAGGCTGAAGCAGTTGGCGGAGGACCTTGAAGAAGATATCGAGGCTATCTCCGGTGTGCTGGAGGTGGAAATTACGGGGGGGCTGGAGCGTGAGATCAGGGTAGAACCATATGCTGATAAGCTTGCCTATTACGGGCTTTCAATAGTTGGGCTTCAACAGGTAATTGCCGAAGAGAACATAAATGTGTCGGGCGGAGGAATCCGCATGGGGGACGGCAGGTTCCAGCTAAGGGTACCGGGAGAATTTGAAGACCCGGCGGATATCTACGGCCTTGTGGTTGGGACCCACGAGGGGCAGCCTGTTTATCTAAAGGATGTGGCGCTTGTGGTCGACGGGTTTAAGGACGAAACGGGCCGGTCACGTCTCAACGGAAGGCAGGCGGTAAACATCCAGATAAAGAAGCGCGCGGGAGAGAATATAATTCGTATCGTGGAAGAGGTTGATGAGATTATTGAGCAAAGGAAGTCCACATGGCCTGAAGGAACAAGAACAACCAAGCTTATGGACAATGCCAAAGATATCAATTTCATGGTTAAAGACCTGGAGAATAATATAATTACAGGCCTCTTCCTGGTAATCGCGGTGCTATTCTTCGTAATGGGTGTGCGGAACGCGGTTCTGGTCAGTGTGGCAATACCTCTCTCAATGCTTATATCCTTCCTGGTGCTCTATGGCCTGGGCATTACGTTGAATATGGTGGTGCTTTTTTCCTTAACCCTGTCCCTGGGCATGCTTGTGGATAATGCGATTGTTATAGTGGAGAACATATTCCGCTATATGGAGCAGGGTGTTCCGCGTGTGCAAGCCGCTGTGAAGGCTACAGGCGAAGTAGCCCAGGCGGTCACGGCCTCGACCATTACCACCGTTGCCGCGTTCTTTCCTCTCCTGTTCTGGTCTGGCATTATGGGAGAATTTATGATGTACCTCCCTATTACAGTAATCATAGCCCTGTCTTCGTCGCTGTTCGTAGCCCTTGTAATCAATCCCGCATTGGCGGCCATGTTCCTTAAACTGCCCGGAGCGAGTAATTCCGGCCGGGCCAAGACGAACGCGGAGGACATTAAGCGCGCCGGTGAATCTCCCATAACCGTCCGGGGACCTGTGCTCACCGCGTATCGAGGTATCCTGACGCGGGCGCTCAACAACCGAGGGGCGGTTCTGTCCGTGTCTTTTCTTACAGTGGTTTTGCTGGTATTGATATGGCTCTACAGGGTAGGGCTTGAAAAGCCGGTGGATTTCTTCCCTAATATAGATCCTGATAGCATATACATTAATCTGGATATGCCGGAAGGCGCCGATCTGGATTACTCGGACAGAATCGCGAGACAGGTGGAGCTCGCAATTTGCAGGGGGCCTGATTACGGTCTCGCCTCTCCCTTGGAGGACCCTGCGGATTGTTACTATGATCAAAGTAAAGACAAGGTCCATACACTCCGAAACGGTCACGTGGTGGAGGGATTGATCGATCTGGCCAATGTGCAGCATATATATTCCAGGGCTGTAGCTGTGGAATCGGGCCAATCGTTTTTCGGGAGTTACACCGCGAATCATCTGGGGATACAGTTCCGTGATCTGGAAGAAAGGGTTGAACCGGTTCACCACACGATCGAGGAGATCCGAAATCGGATAAGTGACATACCGGGGGCCGAGATCAGCATAACGGAACAGGAAGAGGGCCCACCCACCGGGGATGCGATTAATATAGAGATAAGCGGAGACAATTTCAGTGTCCTGGGTGATATATCTCATAAGATCCGCAAAGAGCTGGAAAGGATGCCTTTTGTTCAGGATATACGCGACGATTATGTCTCCGGGTCACCCACTGTGAAGGTCAGGATAGACCGTCAGAAGGCGGCAATGCTGGGCCTGTCGACAAACGCGGTGGGCTTTGCGTTGAAAGTGGCCTTTAACGGCATTAAGGTATCCACATACCGTGAGGTTGACGAGGACTATGATATTACGGTCCAGTTGTCCGGGGAGGAAAGGAAAAGGACCGATATCCTTCGGGAGCTTCTTATTCCCACCCCGCAGGGGCTCATCCCGCTTAGCACCATAGCAAAATTCGAGGTTGCGGGGGGCCTCGGGCAGATAAACAGGATTGATCATGAGAGGGTGGTCACTGTCAAGGCCGATGTTGATGAGACAAGGATCCCCAGCTCTGTTGTCCGTTCCCAGGCTGAAAAGCAGCTGGAGTCGTATTCGCTGCCGCCGGGCTACAATGCCCGTTTTACCGGAGAAATGGATTTCCAGAAAGAGGCCGAGGACTTCCTTTCCAAGGCGTTTGCCGCGTCCTTGTTCCTGATTATCATCATACTTGTAACCCAATTCAACTCCATTTCTCAGCCCGTCATAATATTGACGTCGGTAATCCTTTCCCTGGGCGGTGTGTTTCTGGGTCTCGTGGTTATGGGGTGGCCCTTCGGCATTATTATGACGGGAGTAGGGGTCATCTCGTTGGCAGGAGTCGTGGTCAATAACGCCATAGTCCTTATCGACTATATCAACCGTTTACGCGAAAGGGGGATGCATACCGAAGAGGCTATAATAGCGGGTGGTTGCACCCGATTGAGGCCTGTCCTCCTTACCGCTGTTACCACTATCCTTGGTCTCCTCCCCATGGTTACGGGTATCTCCTATGATTTTCATAATATGAGAATAGCATGGATAAGTGAAGCTACCCAGTGGTGGAGTACTATGGCCATAGCGGTAATCTTCGGGCTGGCTATCGCTACAATCATGACACTGGTGGTGATCCCTACACTTTACTCACTCATTTATACAGCAGGCAGGGCGTCCGAAAAGAGGCTGGAATCGATAAAAAAGGCGTACTGGGCCCCTTTTTACCGTATCACGGGCACAGGACCTGAAAAAGATGAGACCGATTGATGTTCAGCGTGTCTTTATTTCTTAAATAGTTTATGAGCGAGCTTTTTCTGGTCTTCGTCCCAGCGTTTAATCAGGTAGTATTTTTCACTTTCAAAGACGCGATTGATCGCTTCAAAATACTCTTCACATTCTTTAATGTCCATTTGATTGGTTTTGTTAACAAAAGAGAGGATCCTGGAGTGATAAAAGGGGATCATCCCTTCTATTATCTCTTGAGTAGGGATTTCATTATTTCGGTAGGCAATGGCGAAGTTAAAAAGTATCCGCGCCCAGAGATCACTCGGATAATAGAATTGGTCTTTGGACATCTTTTTTGTTTTACTTACTTCTATCAATTCCGGTTTAGGAATAATGCTTTCCCAAAGATCATTGTATTTATCAAGACCTGACACAAAACTGTGATAAAGGGCTTCTGTGTCGACATCTACCGACGGTGGTTTCTCTTCCACCCCCAGGCCGAAACCGAATATACTGCTGGGCCAGCTCTCCATGGTATCTTTCCACAGATACTCAAAATCTATCATGAGATCGAACAAAGTCATTATTACCTGCGTGAACATAGGGCCCAGATGTTTTGCCGGGTCCTTGGCCCTGTGAGTTTTGGGCGAACCCAGAAAAGTCTGGCAGACTTTAAACCTTCTTGCGATTGCTATGGCGGTCATCCATATATCTATGCCGAAATTGGCGATCCTTTCGTTCCAGAGCTTCTCCGCCAAAAAGGCCCTTGCCATTCTCCCTGAAAACCCGAAATCTCCCCCGATAGGCTGTCTCACCCTTAAACCGAAGAGGGTCCTCAGCAGGGGATAGGCGATATGATTTGTGATGGAGCCGTCGTATTTATGTCGCACATAGATCGGTGTTACATAATTGAATCCGGCAAGAACGGGCTCAGCCAGATACTGGATCCATTGTGGCGTAATACTTTTAAGGTCGGCATCCACGACTACGACAACCTTGGCGTTCAGTTCGACGCTTGCCTCAAAGAGATTCCTGAAATTATTCCCTTTCCCTTTTACCCCTTCGGGGGTGGAGATATATATCTTTGGAATCTTTGTGGGCGTGTTCAAAAAGGCATGTTTTGTCCCATCCGGAGAATTGTTGTCCACATTGATTATGACGGAATTCTTGTTGGGGAAGTAGTGCAAGAGACCCCGGCTTGCCACATCAGTGGGAAAAGAGATAGAATCAGCCTCATTATAAGATGGGATGCCCACAATGATATCCGCCTGATCGACATTACTCGGGTTTTCAACTATAACATCCATTTTCTTACTCCTATCCAATAAAGGTTGATCCAGATTCATCGCGTCTGTGACATTGGTCAGGATTTTGAGATGAAGGACAGGCTATGCGACACGAGCCGTTTAAAATCAGGCATAATATAGGATAGTCGGTCGCATATGTCAAAAGCTATTGTTGATGTGAGCGGATAAAGGGTTCGTCTTGGTGACATGTGGCCAGCACCTCCCGAGGTCACGGTGATGCTTTCTGTAGTGTGCTATATGGCCCATGGGGTTCTCTTTGAAGCGGCGAACTCGTTTATGTGCACTGACCCTGCACAAAGGAAGACGTGTGCGGGCGGGTACCTTTTTCCGGAGCTGGTCGGATTTGAGGATCTTGTATTTATCTCATAACTCCTCCGCCCGCCTAGGAGGCACCATCAGTAATCGGTTTGCTGGTAATGTCTTCGCCGCGAAAAAGAGAGCGCAATGGGCCATTATTTTCTCATTTACCCGCTCATTAACCGGATGAACCAATCCTCCCGATTCTCCGCGCTTTGCGCTCTGCTCAATTCTATCGAGTCCCTGGACGTTTTATTATATTTCGTCTTTAAAGGAACAGGCGTTACCGGATGAAACTATTTTACAAGATCTTGTGAAATCCAGGATAATGTGGCAGGATTTCATCAGCGGAAACAGTTTATGGAGATGGATGAATAGCAGAGGGGGGATACTTATATGAAAAGTGGAGTAAAGAGGGAAAACATCGCCATTGTGCTGGTGGAGACCCAGATCCCGGAGAATATAGGTGCTGTTGCTAGGGCCATGAATAACATGGATATAAGGAGACTAATCCTGGTCAGGCCTAAAGGGTTTGACCTGACCGGTATTCTGAGGCTCGCGACCGTACATTCGGCTGAGATAATAAACAACATGGAGATACATGACGATCTTAGGGCTGCCCTTGGCTCATTCGAGTATGTGGTGGGTACGACCGCACGTTTGGGTTTCTTGAGACCTGCTCTTACCAGCCCCCGGACCCTTGCGTCCAAACTGTTCTCCATATCGGCAAATAACAGGATAGCCATACTCTTCGGACCCGAAAACCGCGGGCTCACCAATGAACAACTGCGTTACTGTCATATGATAACCAATATCCCCACGTCTGATTTCTCATCACTCAATATCGCACAGGCGGTGATGATTATCTGCTATGAGATATTCAACGCACGCGGTGAGCCCTGGGGCGCTGATGTTCCTCGCCTTGCCAACCACTTCGAATTGGAGGGGATGTATGATCATCTTAAAGCGGTGTTGACTAAGATAGGTTTTCTTAACCCGCAGAACCCGGAGAGATGGATGCTGAATGTACGAAGGTTCTTTTCCAAATTTCCTTTGAGGGCGAACGAAGTGCGCACTGTCAGAGGCATATGCAGACAAATAGACTGGTATACAGACCGGAAACAGGGTCATTAAACAGGCCAACATCCCGTGTCCGTATTGTCGATATAGCAATTACCCGCTATTCCATGTAAGAGGCATATTCTTCCATGAAATATTCCGAAGGTACAGCCAATCCGGTCTCGGTTACAGGTATCCCTTTCTCGGATATCATTTTCAGGGTTACCACTCCGGTCACTCTTCCGTCTTGGTCTATTAAAGGCCCCCCGCTGTTTCCAGGATTGACAGAGGCCGAAAATTGTATAACCTTCTCTCTCGTGGATGTCTTTTCTCTTAATCCTTTAAATACGCCATTACTTACTACAGGTTCCAGGTCCGTGGAGGCCCCTATAGCCAGGACAGGCTCGCCTGGAGAGAGGGTATCGGCGGTGCGGGGAGACAGGTATAAAGTTTTTTGAGTAGTGGGCACAATGATAAGCGCTATGTCATGTGTTTCACTCATAAAAATGACGCCTATAGGATATTCCTCCCTGTTATCGAGTATTGCCGTAAAATGTCGTTCCTCTTCTACCAGATGTTTGCATGTTATGGCATAACCATTTGATGAGATAAAAAATCCTGTTCCCAGATTTCGTCCTCCTTTTATTATAAATGTGCACCTTTTTGCGTGTTCGATAGGGGTTTTATAGCCGGATTGAGAATTGAAATGATCTGATATGCCTTTGTTAACCGGGATGTTAACATCATTTGCAGGAGCTATATCTTCTATGGGCTTTTCCCAAGATTGTGCGAGGCGGTCTGTCTCAATCCAGGCAAATCCTTGGCACGGATCATAGATCCCATAAATGGCTATCGTAGCCACAATGACTATCAAATAGCTGGCCGTACCCTTAAGGGATATAATAATCGCCTCCTCTTATTTGGTTATCCGTGTTGCCCTTACGCCGATTACTTATTCCTTTTTATTGATTATGTCAAAGGAATGTATTTTAGCAATAATCCAGGGAATGATTCTATGTTAAGTTCAGGAGAAGATATCCTACAGGTAAATGGTTGACCTGAAAGGGCATTTTACCTAAAATCGCTCACCAATACGGACCTTTATACAATAGGCCCTGTGATTATCCGGCAGTATGCTATGGAGACAGAGCGGAAATCGCGGACTCTGGGTGATAAAGAAGGAGAACATGTCGCTTGACCAAAACAGGGCGATCTTCGGATGGAGCATGTATGACTGGGCCAATTCGGCGTTTGCTACGACCGTAATCGCGGGATTTTTTCCTGTCTTTTTCAAACAGTTCTGGTGCGTGGGCACGGATGTCACCATGAGCACGGCCAGACTGGGGCTGGCCAATTCCATCGCCGGGGTTGCGGTGGCCGTGGCGGCGCCCGTGCTTGGGGCAATAGCTGACAGGGGAGGTAAGAAAAAAGGGTTTTTGATGTTTTTCGCCTTTATGGGCGTAGTAATGACTTCGGCCCTTTACATGGTTTCGGAAGGAAAATGGCCCCTGGCCATATTCCTCTATATTGGAGCGAATATAGGGTTTTCAGGGGCAAATATCTTTTATGATTCCCTACTCCCCTCCATCGCCTCAAAGAAGAGGATGGATAGTGTTTCCTCTCTTGGGTATTCCATGGGATACCTGGGCGGCGGCATGCTTTTCGCCTTGAATATATGGATGAGCCTGAGGCCCGAGTTCTTCGGTTTCGCGGAAACCGGAGAGGCGTTGAGATTCGCTTTTCTTTCGGTGGGCATATGGTGGGCCCTTTTTTCGGTGCCCATCTTTCTGTTCGTAAGGGAGCCCAAAAGTGCACATAGAACCTCCGGAGCTCGTATGATAAAGGCCGGTCTTTTCCAATTGAAAGAGACCTTTCAGGAGATAAGATTACTTAAAAACATCTTTTTATTTCTTTTGGCCTACTGGATCTATATAGACGGAGTGGATACCATTATTCGTATGGCCCTTGCCTATGGGATGTCTATAGGCTTTGATTCAAAGGACCTTATCCTAGCACTACTCATAACTCAGTTCGTGGGATTTCCGTCTGCCCTGGCATTCGGTTGGCTGGGTGGCAAAATAGGGACAAAGAAGTCCATATTCATTGCAATCGCGGTTTACCTATTTGTTTCCGTATGGGCTGCCCTTATGGTCAGCAAGCGGGAATTCTATATGTTGGCTTTTACGGTCGGCCTGGTACAGGGAGGGATCCAGGCATTAAGCCGATCTTATTACGCCAAGATAATTCCGGTTGGAAAATCAGCGCAATATTTCGGATTTTACAACATGATCGGAAGATTGGCGGTTGTTATTGGACCTGTCTTTATGGGCGGATGGGGCATTCTTTTAAGATCCATGGGTTACAGCGCGGAGATATCGTCACGGATAAGTGTAAGCTCCATATCACTGTTTTTTCTGACCGGTGGCGTACTCCTGTATTTTGTAAAGCAAGAGAGAACGGAAGATACCCATTGATTTTTTATTTAATTAAAGTATATTTTTTCGAAAAAGATGTACTTTATACACATATCCAAGGTGCCTTTTGAGAACCAAAGATACGTGCCAGGGATCCTTTTAGGATGGCTGATAAAGAGTTACGAACACGGTTAAAAATAATCCGGAAAGGGATTAAAAGACTGAAGAATGAATACAGCAGGCTGGAAGTCCGCCCTTGCCAGAACGATATGGAGATTCGCATAAAGGAAAAGGAACTTGGGGATATCATGCATAAGATATACGCGCTTGAGAAGGAACAGGATCAGATAATATTGGATTCATTTCGCGTTTGTTAATAAAATAGCCCTTATGCCTTTAGAGTACCGCCTTTATTTTTCGGTGTTTTAGATATTTAAAGCCTGTTTATAGGGGGATGATATGAAAAGAGATAACATAAAATGCGGTTACACCTTTGATGATCTTATTCTTATTCCGGAAAGGTCCGCGATATTGCCTGACCAGGTGGATGTCAGAACTAGGCTAACAAAGAATATTCTATTAAATATACCGCTGGTCAGCGCTGCCATGGACACGGTGACGGAGTCAGCCACCGCCATCACCATGGCGAGGCAGGGCGGTATCGGTTTTATACATAAGAACATGAGCGTGGAGCGACAGGCCCTTGAGGTAGAAAAGGTCAAAAAATCAGAGAGCGGTATGATTGTCAATCCAATTACCATAGGACCTGATAAAAAGATCGGCGAAGTCCTGCAGATTATGAGCAGATACAGGATTTCCGGGGTGCCTGTGGTTAAAGACGGCAATCTTATGGGCATTATAACGAACCGTGACCTGCGGTTCGCGACCGATACGGACCAAAAGGTCGAGGCGGTAATGACAAAGGAAGACCTGGCAACCGCGAAGGTCGGGATTACCCTTGAGGAATCCAAGTCTATACTCCATGAAAGGAGGATAGAAAAGCTGCTTGTGGTTGATGATGAAGGCAAATTAAAAGGACTTATAACAATAAAGGACATTGAAAAGATAAAGAAGTATCCTAATGCCTGTAAGGATAAGCTGGGCCGATTGAGAGTGGGCGCGGCTGTCGGCGTGGGCCCTGATATGGATGAAAGGGTTGAAAGGCTTGTTGATGCGGATCTGGATATCCTTGCAGTGGATACGGCCCATGGCCATTCGGAGAACGTGATCCAGGCTGTAAAGAGGATAAAGAAAGGATATCCGCATATTGATCTGGTAGCAGGGAATGTGGCTACTGCCGAGGGGACAAAAGCCCTTATAGATGAGGGTGTGGATGCGGTAAAGGTCGGCGTTGGCCCTGGGTCCATATGTACTACCAGGGTAGTAGCTGGCGTGGGGGTGCCCCAGATGACGGCTATCATGGATTGCGCGGAGGAGGCGCGAAAGCACAATATACCCGTTATCGCGGACGGCGGGATAAAGTATTCCGGAGATATTACAAAAGCACTGGCGGGCGGAGCGGATTCCGTGATGATAGGCAGCCTGTTCGCGGGTACCGAGGAGAGCCCGGGAGAGACAATCCTGTTTCAAGGCAGGACATATAAGGTTTACAGGGGAATGGGATCCATCGAAGCCATGAAGGAAGGGAGCAAGGACAGATATTTTCAGGCTGAGGTTGAACTGGAAAATGAACTGGTTCCGGAAGGTATTGTGGGAAGGGTTCCCTATCGCGGTTCACTGGCCGCTGTAATCTATCAGCTGATCGGCGGCCTCAGATCAGGGGTGGGGTACCTTGGTTGTAAGGATATAAAGGAACTCAGGATCAGGTCAAGGTTCATGGAGGTAACCGGGGCAGGACTGAGGGAGGCCCATGTGCATGATGTGGATATTATTAAAGAGGCCCCCAACTACAGGTTGGAATAATTATGGGAAATATATATGAGCGCGGGATGCTGATACTGGACTTCGGTTCCCAATACACGCAGCTAATAGCCAGGAGGGTGCGCGAGGCGCAGGTGTATTGTGAAATACATCCTTTTAATCTAAGTATCCGTAAGATAAGGGAATTCTCACCAAAGGGTATCATACTTTCGGGCGGGCCCGCGAACATCTATGATAAAAAGGCCCCTCTGGCGGAGACAGGGATACTGCATCTGGGTGTCCCTGTCCTGGGTATATGTTATGGTATGCAGTTTATCAGTCATGTCCTGGGAGGGTCCGTGAAAAACGCCGATGACAGGGAGTATGGAAGTTCTGTCATAGAGGTCCGGGATAATCTTGACCTGTTTCATGGTTTTAACATAAACGAGGATGTGCTTGTATGGATGAGCCATGGGGATAGGATAGACAGGGTCCCGGAAGGTTTTATGGTGCTGGCGAGGAGTAAAGGGAGCCCTGTGGCGGCCATGACTGATCCGTCGAGAAGATTGTTCGGCGTTCAGTTCCATCCGGAGGTGGCGCATACGCCTCAGGGCAAAAAGATATTGAGAAACTTCCTTTTCAGGATCTGCGCCTGTGAACCCTCATGGACTATGGCGTCCTTCGCCAGACACGCTGTCAGCGACCTTAAGAGAAAGATAGGGAAGGACAGAGTGGTATGCGGACTATCCGGTGGCGTAGATTCATCCGTGACCGCGGTGCTGCTCCATAAGGCAATAGGGAAAAGACTCTCCTGCATTTTTGTCGACAATGGACTTTTAAGGAAAGGGGAGAGCCGGGAGGTAATGGATCTTTTTCAGGACCATTACAGGATGAATATTCACCTGGTTGACGCGGCGGATTTCTTTTTGGGAAGACTTAAAGGAGTTACTGATCCGGAGGAGAAGAGAAAGATCATAGGCGGATGTTTTATATCGGTGTTTGAAGAGAGGTCAAAAAAGCTGGGTGAACCGAGATATCTTGCCCAGGGAACACTTTACCCCGACGTAATAGAGAGCATTTCTTTTAAGGGACCGTCAGCCACCATAAAAACCCATCATAATGTTGGAGGTCTCCCTAAGGTCATGAATCTGGAACTTATTGAGCCACTCAGGGAATTATTCAAGGACGAAGTCCGCCAAGTGGGTATAGAGCTTGGTCTTCCAAGGGAACTGGTCATGCGCCAGCCCTTCCCCGGACCCGGATTGGCCGTCAGGATCCTGGGCGAAATAACACGGGAGAGACTGGAGATCCTTAGATCTGCCGATAATATTCTTATCGAAGAGGTGAGGAAGGCCGAACTTTATGAAAAGGTATGGCAGTCTTTCGCGGTTCTCCTTCCCATAAAAACTGTTGGGGTTATGGGGGATGAAAGGACATACGATAATGTGATAGCCTTAAGGATTGTCGATAGCTTGGACGCCATGACCGCTGACTGGACGAGGATACCATACGACATATTGGCGAGGATCTCTAACCGGATTATCAATAATGTCCGAGGCGTGAACAGGGTTGTCTATGATGTCTCCTCGAAGCCTCCGAGCACTATTGAATGGGAATAACCTGTTAAGGAAGGTCTATTTCTCCCGTGATCCGGAAAAGA
>CAYUYB010000007.1:0-19715 GCA_964449025.1 uncultured Desulfobacteraceae bacterium | reverse complement strand
TTTCGATGGCCAGACCGGTCATCATATAACAAAGCGGTCAGATATAGGCGGTCTGCAGCATGAACCTTGGATCTTCATCCCAGGGATTTCGCAGTTCCATCTTTCTTAAATCCTCGTATATAAGCAGGTCCACTTTACCGCCATAGAAGGAACTGACCTCATTCATCTCGGACAGCGGCACGAATTTTCCCTCTTCGTTCAAAAGCCTCATGGGACCCGGGCCGAAGGGCATATCAAATTTTGTATTGATCTGCACCCGGATATTTTCGTAATCCAGGGAAAGGGTCGGACGTATGATTGTGCTGTGTTCCAGAAGGTGCTTCTGGTTCCTGTAGATATCCAATGTCAGGGGTCCCAGTGTCTTTTCAGCGAGCACATTACCTTTGGAATCAAGCAGATTGATCCCTACCGTTCCGAGTTCGGGATCGACCGACAAGACCTTTACGCGGTATTTACCGGCTCGCAAGGTCTGACCGGGAGTCACATCGTTGGCAACTATCGGTTCATCATAACTGACTTTGAACCAGATCATGTCCAGGGCTCCAGCCTCTTTGATCTTTATCCCCTCGGGAGTCACGCTGTCCACAACAACAAAAAACGTTGCCGATGCGTCAAAAGGATCGCCGAAGAACTGAAGAGGCGGGGGAGAAATCAACCCTTCACCCTGCAGATAGCCATAGGCGATGGCATTTTTTGACCTGGCATAGCCAGAGGGAAGAACAGTGGACAAATCCCATGTCCTGTAGCCGTTGGCAAAGACATATTGAAAAGCGGCCGACGTTACGTTCAAAAAGCCCTCCATGGAAAAGCTATTGGCGAGGGCAATCGTGCCTTCTTCGCATAGAGGCACGGGTCTCTTCCCTTGTGCTACGATAAAGTCTTTCTTAATGGCCATGGCTTCCTTTTTACCCAGCCAAATAGCTTCCTTTCCGGCGATAACGATGGGTTCTCCGTTCAGATTAGAAAAGCCCTCTCCCCCAAAGGTGAAATAGATCAATCCGCCCGGAGGAATCTTTATCTTTCCCTCTTTGATGCTACTCTGACGGATCATAAACCCTTCCGTAATCCCTCTTTGGATGCCGTGTCGATTGGACAGTAATTTTGGAGCCAAAAGCTTGGGCATCTCCGAGGGATCAACAAAAGACGCACTTGGAGACGGTAGTTTATAGTGCGCGTTTTCTTCCGCGTTTGCCGCGACAGTGAAAACCAGGAGAAAAGCCGCGGATAAGACAACATGCAATAATCCTTTCTTTTCCATATTTGCCTCCTTAGTTTTAAGGGATTTGTAATGTCATAAGCGGTTTATATTTTGATGAAACTATTGTTTGAAAAATATGATCACATATCAATGTGTTTGCATAACGCAAAGATTTAAGGCAATAACGATGGATGTTGGTTGATAAGAACGCTTTTTTCACGAAAGAGTATATGAGAATTCTGGCTCTTATGTCAAGGGAAAACAGTGCTGCCACTCGTCCCGGACCTCCAAAAATCAGGCACGATAGGCCTCCGCATACAGCGTGTTTGCCATATAACATATAAGGATATGAAGGATATGGGGCTCCCCGGATTCTTTTTAATTCCTTGAGTAACATTTACGTTGGTTCGGTTGGGAAAGAAGGCTTCGATCCGTGACTTGATTTTGGTATATCAGGGACAGCAACCTGTTAGATATTTGCCGACGCATGGGATCAAAGGGGGTATCTTTCACAAAGTGTATGTGTTATAAAGACGGATACAATACGAGATAGGAGGACTAAAATGGGACTCAAATTTTATGATCTATCACAGCCCTTTGGGGCAAACACGCCCTTATGGCCATGGCCTGTCATGACGGATGTTTCCATCCAGCGTGTATCATTTCCCGAAAGAGATAGATTTCCAGGAGGAGTGAACAAACTTACAACAGTTATCACAACAAAGTTTCACGCATCTACCCATATGGATGCGCCGTCGCATGTGCTGCAGGGTGGTACCAATGTTGACCAGATTCCGTTGTCAAGTTGTTACGGTACGGGCGTCATTGTTGACATGAGGCATAAAGGCAAGTGGGATATTATTACGGGAGAGGATCTGGAAAAGGCGAGACCAAACATAGAGCCGGGCGACATTGTCGTGGTAAACACCGGGTGGCATAAATACTTTAAGACCAAACCCTATGATTTTTTTAATTATTTTCCAGGCTTTTATGAGTCAGCAGGTGAATGGTTCGTGCAGAAGAGAGTCAAGGCTGTTGCCGTGGATGGCGGTGCGATGGACAGTCCTCTGGCCCACCGGCCTCTTGATAAGACTGCGCCTTGGCTTTATCAGGAGTATCTCGAAGAGACCGGAAAAGACGCCAATGAAGAATTCCCTATATATGAGCCGTGTCACTTGGCCCTGGCCAAGGCCGATATCCCGGGAATTGAGATCGCCGGAGGTCAGATCGATGAAGTCACTGGTATGCGATGCACACTGGCTTGCTTTCCCATTCGTTATGAGCAGGGCGAGGCCTCGATGATCCGGCTCGTAGCGATAGTCGAGGAATAATCCTGTGATCAAAGGGGTGATAGGATGAAGGATCTTTTTAGATTGGACGGAAAAGTGGCAATCGTGACCGGTGGAGCCGGGGGTATTGGTAAGGCCCTTGCCCTGGGACTGAGTCAATATGGCGCTCAGGTTGTTGTCACGAGCCGCAATAAAGAGGCATTGGAGAATACTGCCAAGGACATCCAAACCAGAACAAACGGTGTAGCGGTAGCAATCCGTTCTGATGTTACCGACGAGGTCAGCATAGAAAAACTTGTCAACGCGGTGGTTGACAGATTCAGTTCCGTCGATATTCTGGTTAACGCCATGGGTCTGAATATAAAAAGGGACGCGTTTGAATACCCCATGGAGGACTGGGATCAGATTTTTAAGACCAATGTCGATGGTACCATGATCGCGTGCAAACATGTTGCGAATGTCATGAAGGAAAAGAGATACGGCAAGATCATTAATATGTCGTCCGTAAGGGGTATCAGGGGATATACAGGAGGTAACTCTGCGTACTGCGCCACTAAAGGGGCGGTTGAGTTGATAACCAAGGCCCTCGCCCTTGAATGGGCGCCTTACAACATCCACGTGAATGCCTTGGGTCCTTCACTGGTTATCACACCAGGGACCCTCCATATCCAGAACGATCCGGTTCTGGCGGAAAAGTATAAGGCAAACATTCCTCTAGGAAGACTTGGTATGCCTGAAGATATTGTGGGGGCATGCATCTTCCTGAGCTCAGAGGCCTCGGATTTTATTACGGGCCAGACGATATATATAGACGGTGGATTGACGGCCGGCTAAACAGGTGTCCCTGGAAACCGGCTGATTTGCCGTTTTTGAATCATGTACACTCTCTTTTAACCATTGTGAGAAGGATACATTATGGAAAACGTGGTTATTGTTAGCGGCGCAAGGACACCGATCGGCGCATACGGGGGAACGCTTTCCGGTATGCCCGTATCCGAGTTTACATCCATCATATTGAATGAGGCCATAAGTCGCGCCAAGATCGATGCCGAGGACGTGGATGACGTTATTATGGGACAGGCCTATCAGAGCGGTGAATGCGCAAATGGTGCCCGCGTGGCGCTGTTGGAGGCTGGATGGCCTGATACCGTGCCGGGTGTAACAATCGATCGCAGATGTTGTTCCGGTGTGGATGCGGTATTTTGGGGTGTGATGAAGATTCAGACCGGTAATGCAGATACTATTGTCGCGGGCGGAATGGAAAGCATGAGTCAGGCCGAGCTCTACATACCGGGTGATATCAAGTGGGGTCTTGGTGGCAGGACAGACGAAAAATGGGGATACATGCCAAAAGGCCATGGGGCATTGAGCATGTGGGGTATCCCCTTTTTTGATAGGATACAGAGGGCGAGGGTAATGTCTCAGCCCGTTGATCGATTTGGAGAACTGAACTCGATGATGGCATGGGCTGAAACCGCTGCCAAAAGGGAGGGCATCTCCAGACAGGAGGCGGATGAATGGGCCTTAAGGAGTCATCAAAGGGCCGTCTCCGCCTTAGAAAGGGGAATCTTTAGGCAGGAGGTTGTACCAATACCGGTTCCGCAAAAAAAGGGAGATCCCATAATATTTGACTGTGATGAAACCCCCAGGAGAGATACTACTCTGGAAAAACTGGGAAAGCTAAACACGGTTTATCCTGACGGGATATGTACGGCGGGGAATTCATCGAGCGAAAACGATGGAGCGGCCGCCTTGGTCTTGATGAGCGAGTCAAAGGCAAAAGAGCTCGGTGTTGAGCCCCAGGCATATTTTCGTTCCTGCGCCGTCGCGAGCACTGACCCGACACTTACATATCCTGCTGTTCCCGCGTCAGTCAGAAAGGCCCTCATAAAGGCGGGTATAGACCTGGAACAGGTAGACCTTATTGAGATTCAAGAGGCCTTTGCGTCTCAGACATTAGCAGACGCGAGACTCATGGGGATATCTAACGATGAATTTGACAGAAAGATCAATGTGAATGGGTCCGGTATATCATTGGGTCATCCCATCGCGGCAACAGGTGCAATGCGAATGGTCACCCTTTTATACGAAATGAGAAGACGCAGGGCCAGATTTGGGCTGGAAACCATTTGCGGGGGAGGGGGGCAGGGGATCTGCGCGATCCTTGAATCATATAACTAAGACATCAATAATTCTAAAGTAAAGGCCCGGACTTCCTTTATCCAGAGCCTTTTCTTTTTACCCTCAACTCATGAGACGAACCCTGACATTGTATGGTTTTTGATTGACATACAAATTAAAAGTGCCTATCTATTTTCGTTTGGAAAAGGATCCCTGAACTTGATTTTCAGCATAGAATAGGGAAAGACATCATGCATGGTCGATGGTACATAGCTCTTATCCCGGTATTTATTCTCTGTGGGAGGGCCTTCGGCGCTGATCCGGATATACCCCAGGGTTCCGGGGTTCACGAGCTTCCCGAGGTCACAGTGACCGCGCCCCATGAACAGGGGTATACCACGCTGCCCGAACGGGACCTTATAAAAAGACCGATTACCGAATCACCCGGGCTGGATATTGCCACCAGCGTGATTGGACGCAAGGAGATTGAGGAACAGAATCCATACTCGATAGTAGATGCCATGAATTACATATCGGGTGCCTGGACAGAGACCAGGGGGCGGAAGATAAAACAGTTCTTCTCGGTGCGGGGGCAGCGCTATCCATACCCCGGCTATCTTTTAGACGGGGCCTGGTTTCGAGAGTTCCATGAGATAAACTACTATCTCGGTGCCGCCAACTTTGATCGAATCGAGATCCTACGGTCAAGCAGCGCGCTTCTTTTTGGTCCCGGTGGACTTACAGGCATGGTAAACCTTATTCCCCGAACTTACGACAGGAGGGAGACCTATACCGAGGCCGTTTACGGCACCCATAACAGTCTCCGCGGAAACATGGCCCATGGCGGTCGGGGGAAAAACCATAATTATGGCCTTGGCATCGGGTATTTTCACACCGATGGGGCGAGCGGAAGGAACGCCACGGAAAACATGATCAATCTCTACGGCCGTATTCAATATCGTCTGAACGGTGATCTCGACCTCTCATGGTCAAACTACCTGCTGCTCGGCGACAGGGAGCTTCAGCTCGCGTTTCCACCCGCGAGCAAGACCCATCAAACACGAAGGGACAGTTTTGATCCTATGCAGACCTATGTAACGGTGGCCAGGCTGCGCTACGAACCGGATAAAAGTAAGGCCACAGAGCTGATCGTCAATTACGGAAGCAAACGGTTTGATAGTCATCGCGTTGGCAGTCCGGACTGGCTCGAGGAAGACTGTGAATACGGCGCCACCATCGTTCATAGCAGGGGACTCAGCAGTAACAACATCTTACGTATAACGGGCCTTTTCCATAGGTGGATTACACCCACAGGGAAGCGTACCTACGTGGGAAATCCCGGGGATATCCGGACCTACTCCGCGGCAATTGTTGATGAGCAAGATTTCGGAAGGCTGCTCGCCAGTATCGGCTACAGGTACACGAGGGAGCATATCGAGGAGTTCGGTGGATTCAGTGTGGAGGGCACTCCAGGGGCGCTCAGCTCGGTAAAGGTTAATGACGAGTGGAGTGATCCCCTGCATGCGGTAAATCTTGGAGGATCTCTTGAAGTTGCCAATAGCGTATCTCTGCTGGGAAACTTTTCGTGGGGCCAGCTGGCCGCACAACCCGGGATGCTTGATCTGAATCTGAACCAACCGGGCGCGGAGGACCGCTACAAATTCGACCTTGGAGTAAGGTGGCGAGGCAAGTCATTTGGAGAATTGTGCCTGACAGGTTTCTATACACGCAGGAAGGACGCGGCCCTGGCCAGCAAAACCATAGTGGTTGTAAGCGGTGAGCCCTATGTCCTTTTTACCAGTGACGGCCAGGAGAATTACGGGTTTGAAGTGGATCTCCGGACCCGACGTTTTTCCAGCGGTCTGCAGTTTTTTATAAATGCCACAGCCATGCAGACACGACGTACAATGAGCGGCGAATGGGTGGAGGACGGTGAGGTCCCGGAAATAATCCTGGGTGGAGGGCTGCTGTACGGCATGAAAGGTTTCACCTTGTCACTCTATGCGAAACATCTGTCGGAATATGAGAATGAACGCTTCCTCCCTCCGGGGTCTCCACCCGCGCCGCTTGGCGCCTTTACTGACCTTACAGGGCAGATCGCGTACACACATGAAAGGGGCATGGAGATCTTTGCCAGGGTGGAGAATATAATAAATGATGAATATTCCACAGTCGCGGGATATCCCCATGAAGGGGCGCTGTTCTATGTGGGCGTTAAAAAAGCTTTTCATTGACAGGCAAGCGGCGACTTGCATATAATCGATTGAAGAAGCCGGAATCCGTTTAAAAGACCCTTTTCATCAGAGACTATAATTATGTATGCCCCCACAATGCCTGGAGGGGAGAAAATAAACTAGGGTATATAGCTGGAATTTCACAAACCACAATCGATTTTTCTTTGGTCAGCATTTGCAGTATGTGAAATCAATGCCGTGGATTCCGCGATCAAGTCGCGGAATGACAAAAGCTATTAGAATCCGTCATTCTTTAGGTTTAACCGAAGAATCCATGGTTTCTGTAGCTCTTGGTCCCTGGATAGAATCGTTTCCAAGGCATGCTTGATCGAAGAATCCAGGCAATTGCCTATCGCCTCGCATTACTTGCACGGCATATTTGGGATAAGAAAACCTGAATTTTTCATTGCGAGAGGCGTTGTATTAGCTCAGATACTTATCCGTCCGAAAAGGCGAGATTATATGTGTTTTGAGACAATAATGGAAATACAGGAAACATAATTGGACTAACAGGAGGTAGGGAAATGCAAACCAGAAATGTCATCCTTAAATCCTTCTTGTGCCTGTTGGTGATCTTTTGCCTCTTTATTGCCATCCATACCACTGGCTGCTCCCGGGAGGCACCGGATAATCAGGCTGAGGGTATCGCCGTGCAGTCCGATGCTCAGGAAGGGGAACTGGCCAAAACGATCCTCGAAGGGTCCGGAATAAAAGGCGGGCTGGTTGTCCATGTCAATTGCGGAGACGGGGTCTTAACCGAGGCGCTTAAGACGAGCGATAGCTACCTTGTTCAAGGACTGGATAAAAAGGTTGAAAATGTACAAAAGGCCCGGGAATACATCGCATCCAAAGGTGACTATGGTAAGGTTTCGGTGGATCGCCTGACGCAAGGCCTTTTGCCTTATAATGATAATCTGGTCAATTTGATAGTCTCCGAGGATCTCGGGAACATATCCATGGATGAAGTGATGAGGGTGCTCGCTCCCAATGGCGTCGCCATGATTAAGGCACCCACGGGCTGGGAAAAGACGGTCAAGCCTCGACCCGAAGGCATGGATGAATGGAACCAGTACCTGTATAACGCGGGCAACAATGTTGTTTGTAAGGATGAGCTAATAGGTCCCACTATCGAACATTATCAATGGATAGGCAGCCCCCTTTGGGCACGACACCATGACACGACGGCGAGCATGAGCGCCATGGTTTCAGCCAACGGGCGCATATTTTACATCCTAGACGAAGGCCCCAAAGAATCCATCCAGTTGCCTGCTGAGAATTTCCTGACCGCACGGGACGCGTTCAGCGGGGTTGTCCTGTGGAAACGCCCCATCAAGGAATGGCAAGATCATCTGTTCGCATTGAAGAGTGGTCCTGCCTATTTACCCCGGCGTCTGGTAGCGATCGGAGACCGCGTGTTCGTGACTCTGGGGATTAATGCCCCTTTGAGCGAATTGGACGCGGCGACCGGTGAAATTCTCCGCACTTTTCCTAATACCGAGCAGACTTCCGAAGTCATATTCTCGGATGATACCCTCTTCCTGCTGGTCGGACGTCCGGAGAAAAAGACTGACCTCTTCGCGCCAAGACATACCTATGTGTGGGATAACGCGGATTATGCGCGATCCGAGTGGGCGTGGAGCAGAGAACCCGGACAGATCATGGCCCTTGATCTCCATAGCGGGGATATCCTCTGGACCAGGAACTATCCGGTAGCCCCGCTGTCACTGTCGGCCGACTCGAAGTCTGTCTATTTTTACGACGGATCGAAACTGATCGGTCTCGACCGCAACAGCGGGAAAGAAAAATGGCAGTCCGATCCAATTCAGACCAGGACGATCGACACGGCCTATGCGCCCAGGCTGGTGGTTTTCGATGACGTTCTGGTCTTTTCGATCGGGTCGCAAGGGGGATTTGGACAGGGATCGATGATAGCGGTTTCGGCCGAGGACGGCAAAAAACTCTGGGACGCCCCGCAGCCCTCATCGGGGCATTATTCGCCGGAAGACGTCTTTGTTATCGATGGTCTGGTTTGGACCGGCAATACCGCATGGGGCCAGGCGGACGGGAAATATATCGGGCGCGATCTCCACACCGGTGAATTGGTGAAGGAGTTTCCCTGTGACGCGGATATCTATTGGTTCCATCAACGATGTTATCCCGGCAAGGCGACCGAAGAATATATCATATCTTCCCGCACGGGCATCGAATTCATAGATCTGGAAGAGGAGCATTGGAATATCCATCATTACACCCGGGGTGGGTGTTTTTATGGTATCATGCCCAGCAACGGTCTTGTATATACGCCGCCCCACGCGTGCGCCTGCTATATGGAAGCGAAGCTGAACGGATTCTGTGCGCTCGGGGGCCGATATGAATCGGAACCGGATCTTGAGGCGGCGGCTTCTGAAGGCCGGCTTGAGAGAGGCCCGGCCTACGAAGCTAAGATTTCGGATGATGCCGGTTCCGCAGACTGGCCGACATACCGTCATGACGCGAAAAGAAGTGCTTACACACCGTTTGGCATTTCCCCGGATCTGGATCTTGAATGGAGGATTGAACTGGGCGGAAGACTGAGCAGTCCGGTTGTGGCGGGCAACCGGGTGTACGTTGCCCAGGTGGACAAACACACACTCTATTCACTTGACGCGCGCACCGGAGAGAAGGTGTGGGACTTCACCGCCGGCGGGAGGGTTGATTCTCCTCCTACTGTGTTTAAAGGTCGCGTCCTGTTCGGTTCCGCCGATGGTTATGTCTATTGTCTCAATGCCGTGGACGGCGCCCTGATTTGGCGCTTCCGCGCAGCGCCCATGGATCGACGTATGGTAGCATTCGAACAGGTGGAATCAGTTTGGCCGGTGCATGGAACCGTTCTCGTCCAGGACGACACGGTTTACTGCGTGGCCGGAAGGACGATGTTTCTGGACGGCGGCATGAGGTTGATTCAATTGAATCCCGAGACCGGGCAAAAATTGGCGGAAACGATCCTCAATGAGATCGATCCGGAAACAGGAAAGAATCTCCATGCCTATGTTGTAGGCCTGAATATGCCGGTGGGTCTGCCGGATATCCTGTCGAGCGACGGTCAGTATGTCTATATGCGCTCGCAGCAGATCAAACTGGACGGAAATCGAACACAGATCAAGGTAAGAGATATAAGGGATCAATCGGGCGAAGGGGCTCATGTGTTTTCGCCTGTCGGCTTTTTGGACGACTCTCAGTTTTCGCGTTCCTATATGATGTATGGGAAAAGTGTGAGCAGCGGATGGGGTGGATGGGAAGTCATGGGCAAATTGACACCCTCTGGACGGCTGATTGCGGTCGACGATAATGATGCGGTATACGGATATGCGCGCAAGCCAGAGTTTCTGTGTGAATCGATAATCCTGGAATACCAGCTCTATGCGGCAGACAAGGCGGGTAACCCGCAGTCCATTGAGATAATATCACAGGCCGCAGAAGCACCTGTGGAGGCCTTAGGCAGTGAGATGATTGACTATGCGCCGGACTGGAAGGCTCGACAGGGTCTCCCCAGGTCCAGACAATCGGCCGTGCAATTTAAGTGGCTGATCGATAAACCGCCCCTTCAAGTCCGGGCTATGGTTTTGGCGGATGAGACACTGTATATCGCAGGGCCGCCGGACGTGGTGGATGAAGAAGAGGCGTTTTTTGCCCTGGACGATGCCTCTGTGCTGGAAAAGCTGGCCGAGCAGAGCGCTTTGCTTGAAGGCAAAGAAGGAGCCCTGATATGGGCGGTATCGGCCGAGGACGGAGAAAAGATTGCGGAATACAGGCTTGACGCTCTACCGGTTTGGGACGGTATGGTTGCGGCAAACGGAAATCTGTTCCTGGCGACCATGGAAGGGGAGATTATCTGTTATTCCGAGAAAGGTAAGTAGTCCTTTGAGACTTAGGTATTTGTTAGTCGTTTTTATGGTTGTTACGGGGATGTGGGGGATCCGACCTTCGGTTCAGGATGTCCATTCGTGCTCCGTTCCCGTGTTCCGTTACGCCCTGGAAAGATGGAGTCCTGACCCTTATAAAGCGATCTTTATCTACCGGGATGAAATTCTGGAGGAGGACAGGGCATTGCTGGATCAATTAAACCAGGCCATTTTTAATCCTGAGTATCCTCTGAATCTTCGTACGCGGGAAGTGGATGTGTCCACTTTTTCGAAAGAGGACCTGGAAGGATTGCTCAAAGGTCCTATCCCTGAAGCATTGCCGGCTTTAGCGATATGGTATCCGGATCAGATGGGTAAGGCGCCCCCCTTGTGGACCAACAGGCTTACGTCATCCGTGGTTCAGGATTTGATAATTTCGCCCAAGCGGAAACAGATGGCTGAAAGCCTTATCAACGGGCAATCCGTGGTCTGGATTTTTATTCCGTGCGGGGACAAGGAGAAGGACGAAGAGGCCATGGCCCTTATCGAACAGGAGCTGGAATCGGCTGTGATCAACTATAGTAACACTCCGTTCTATGTCCTGTCCGGAAACCAGAAAAAGGAACTCGCATATGGGTTTCCGATCCTGAGTATCTCTCACGATGACGCCGAAGAACGTTTCTTTCTGGATATGCTCCTCCACAGCGAATCGGATCTCTTGGAATACACGGACGAACCGATGGTATTTATCGTCTTCGGCCGGGGCCGATCGCTAGGGTGCCTCTTTGGCGAATACATCACCGCAGGCAGAATCCGGGATGCCATCGCGTTTCTGTCCGGGGCCTGCAGCTGCGAGGTCAAGTCATTGAACCCGGGCATGGATCTTCTCGTCGCTGCCCCCTGGGATCAGGTCGTTATGGATTCTTTTGTGGATGATACTCCTCTTCCGGAGCTGACCGGTGTTATGCCGGATTCTCCGGCGCCGGTCGAAGCGCGCCCTGCCGTGGCCTTGGAGGATACGCCCACAGAGAAGTCAAACGGAGTTCTGAAGTACTATGGGATCGCTTCAGGCTCGGTACTGGCAATCGTAGTATTCACAAGCATTATCTTGAACATTTGGCAAAAAAAAGAATCATGAAAATCCGGCAGCTGGTATTAAAGGAAATAATCCACCGTAAATTGAATTTTTCCCTGAGCGTATTTGCGACGTTGATCGCAACCGCATCGCTGATTGGTTCGATTGTTCTCTTGCGCGCGCATGATATTAGAACCCAGTCAATCCTTCAGGAGAAAGAGACGGAGCTTCAGACGCGCATGGATACACTGCAGGATGACATGCGCAAAGCGATGCTTATTCTGGGTTTTAATCTGGTCATTCTCCCGAAAGATCAGAATCTGGCGGACTGGTATTCGGACGATTATTCTGTCAAAGATATGCCCGAGTCTTATGTGGAACGTCTCGCCAATTCTGGCATCCTCTCCATACGGCATCTTCTCCCCAGCCTGCAACAGAAGATTCAATGGCCTGAACAAAAACGTAATATCATTCTGGTGGGTACACGCGGAGAAGTGCCCAAGCTGCACGAGACACCAAAGAAGCCCATGATTGAACGCGTACCCTACGGCTCCATCACCTTGGGCTATGAACTCCATCGAAGCACGGGGCTCCGCGTAAATGACACCGTCAAACTTATGGGCAAGATTTTTACCGTAAACGAATGTCACGAAGAAAGAGGCAACAAAGACGACATCACAGCGTGGATTAACCTGAAAGAAGCCCAGGAACTGCTGGGACAAGAAGGGAGGATAAACGCGATCCTGGCCCTCGAATGTTTGTGCACGGGGAGAAGCTCGCTGTCAACGATCAGAAAGGAGATCACTGACATTCTCCCGGATACCCAGGTGATAGAAAGAGGATCCCAGGCGCTGGCCAGGGCCGAAGCCAGGACCAAAGTGGCCGAGGAAGCCGCCAGGACTCTTGAAAAGGAGAAACGAGGTAGGGAAACCATACGTCATGAGAAGGAACGAATGGCATCCATTTTAATACCGGCTATTCTGCTGACTTGCGCCCTCTGGGTGGCACTCATGGGCTTCATCAATGTGCGTTCAAGGCGGGAGGAGATCGGTATTCTAAGGACTTTGGGTGTTTCTGCCGGAAATATATTTATGCTCTTTACCTGGAAACACCTTTCCGTCGGTATCCTAGGAGGATTTTTGGGGCTGGTTCTGGGAGCCATCCTGCCATTCCTGTTTTCCGGTCCCGATCATGCCCTTCGAATAGGAGCGGTCGGACCCCTTAGATTTTGGCTGGGTCTGGGGGCGCTTTCAGTGATAGGCGCCTTATTCCTCTCGATCGTTGCCGGATGGATTCCCGCTATGATTGCATCCCGTCAGGATCCAGCAGAGGTGCTCAGGGATGAATAATGTAATGATAGGACTGGAAAACGTCACAAGGACCTTCAACGGTCCAAAAGGCAAGGTGATCGCCCTGAATGAGGTTTCACTGTCTCTATCATCAGGCGAGCTGCTTGCGGTCAATGGCCCTAGTGGTTGCGGTAAGTCGACACTTTTACTGACAGCCGCCGGCATGCTGAAACCGGATCAGGGTGATGTCGTTTTTACGGGGAAGGATCATCCGTATAATCTCCCTCCGGACCAGCGGAGCCTGCTGCGCGCGCAACTGATCGGCTTTGTCTTCCAGCAATTTCACCTTATACCCTATTTAACGGTCAGTGAGAATATCATTATTCCTTCACTGTCCGTGCCGGGTGAAGATGTCGATCGTCGCGCACAGGAACTTATTGAGCAGTTCAACCTGCATGAGCGTGCCGATCACGTCCCATATCAACTCAGTACGGGGGAAAGGCAACGGACCGCACTGGCGCGGGCACTCTTCAACTGGCCAAGAGTCATTATGGCGGATGAACCAACCGGGAATCTGGATGATGAGAATGCCGATGTCGTGCTAAAACACCTGGGCGATTATGTTTCAAGGGGTGGAAGCGTTTTACTTGTCACACACAATGCCAGGGCCGCCCATTACGCAACACGAATCCTGAAGATGAAGGATGGCCGAATCATTTCATCCTGATTGTTTATTTTAGCCTTGCCTCTGTGTTTTGGATTTGATATAAGAGACGCGTTGGAGTGCCCGAGATAGCAATATCAAAACCGGAAGATGTTGATGTCCGGTTCCGCAAGAGAGATAAAGATTAGCACACAACCATTAGATTTAATTCCTAAAAGGAGGTAGTAACTATGGCAAGTGACTTAGCAGTTATGTTATCGGATTTGAAAGAACAGGAAGCGTTGGATACGGTGAAGAAAAGGCTGGATGATGGCGTTGATCCCATGGGGATCCTGGCAGAGGCAAGGGAAGGGATGGAGATTGTGGGTGACAGATTCGGCAGCGGGCAGTATTTTCTTCCTGACCTGATTTACTCGGGGGAGATATTGAAGGGTATTACCGCACTGGTTGAGCCTTATATAAAACAAGCGGAGACTGAGAAAGAAAAGCTCGGCAAGGTGATTATCGGTACTGTGGCAGGAGATATCCATGATATCGGGAAGGATCTGGTTACCTTTATGCTGGATATAAACGGGTTTGAAGTCTATGACCTTGGAGTCGACGTCGCGGTACAGGCCTTTGTTGATAAGATAAAAGAGACAGGATCCAAGGTAGTGGGTCTAAGCGGGTTTCTTACTCTGGCATTCGATTCAATGAAGGAAACGATAGACGGGATTAAAGAGGCAGGATTAAGGGATAATGTCAAGATCATGATAGGCGGCGGCCAGATTGATGATGAGGTTAAGGATTACACTGGGGCCGATGCCTATGGGAAAGACGCCATGGCGGCGGTAGGCCTGGCGAAGGAATGGCTTGTGTCGTAAAGAAGCTGGTTATCCTCAAAACGAGAATCGTCTCAAATTAACAAAAAAAGCCAATGATACCAGTGCGTTTGCTGATATCATTGGCTTTTACGTCTTTATCCATCAATACTTGCCGTAATCCTTGGTGAATTCGACCATGGCCTTCACATTCTCCGGCTTTGCGTCATCGAAAAATGCGCCATTGCCCAGTATGAAACCACCGCCCTTGCCGACGACATCGATAATCTTCTTACAGTAGGCCTTCACATCATCAGGGGTTGCTAACCCCAACAGCGAGGAGGAGACATTGCCGAGAAGACAGGCATTTTTGCCCAAGCTCTTCTTGGCTTTTTCTATATTTGACTGGTCAACCATCCAGACTGTCTTGCCTTTCGGTACATCTTGCAGATGTTCAAGCCGTGTCTCCCAATGCCCCTCAAGTGCGGGGAAGGGTATGCACCCTCCCTCAACCAGCCCCTCTATTACTCGTTTAAAGGGAGGCCAGTAGAATCTCTGGAACTGCTCATCGGACATAAAGCCGTCAGCACCTTTGTGCAGGGGCATGAATATCATGGGGTTTCCTGTCTGCTGCATGGCGCTTATTCCCATATTGATCATGATGGGGACAAGCGCATCCATGGCCTTAAGCAGTTTATCAGGCCTCCGATACATGTCCATCATGATCCCGGTAGTGCCTCTCAGGGTATCGCCGATGGTGTCAAACGGCACCTTGGTGAACCCGCCTACGATATTGAGAAACCCCAATGATGTCAGCTCATCACCTGAAGCACCAATAACCGTAGCCCATTTCAGGGCCTCTGCTCCGGCCTCGAAGAGCGCATTAAATGTGTCCTGAACAGGGGGGAGGCCGTAGGGTATAAAATTATAGGCGACCCCGTACATCTCAAGTATGCCCGTTAACGGAGGAAGCATCGTAAATCCCTTTAAGGCCCCGAATACTCGTGGCAGGTAGAAATTTCTGAAGTAAAAGGATGGGTCCTCTATCAACAGGTCATACTCCTCCGCCTTCATGTATTCCGCCTCATTACACTGGTAGGGACGGTTGGCCGGGACACCGTGGCCCGGCCAAGAATATAATTTATAGTCAAGGATCTCATAAAACTTACCCGGGCCTGCTCCGGCGGCTCCCATGTGCGTATCCGGCTTAAAGTCCAAGATGAATTTCTTATAGCCCGCGACACACCTGTCATAGTCATACATCGCATCCTGAACGGTCATCCCGCCGTAAGTAAAACCATACATATTAGGAAACAGCGCAACCGGGATCCTGTCCGGGATCTTTTTCAGCTGAACGGCATCCTTGATCCTGCTTAGGCTTGCCTTATAATTAGCCTCAGCTTCCGGGCTTTGGAACCGAATGTTGTTCCCTTGGGCGTCTTTAGGCGTAAGGAGCTTTTGAAACTGCGCCTCCTGCTTTTCATCCGCTGACATGTCTTCCCATTTCTTTTCCATTTTCTTGCCCTCCTATCCGGCATTGCGCGGTAGATTATTGAACGGTCCTCCCTCTTGCTCGAGCGGAAATTTCCTCTTTTTACCGCAGATAATAGAGATCTTAGAAATATTCTTTATCATGCAGGCATGTATCATCCTCCATGCATAGCCTGCAAAACGGTTACGTGCGCTCCATGCTGCATTATGTCATCCTTTTTCAGTATCCGGCCCTCCATCGCAACAACTGCCCCGTTAGATTCCGAGATTCTTAGAAAAGAGAGAAGGTCTTTAGCCGTCGCCCCATCTGCAATCTCGACCTCGATGCCCTGTTGATGGCGGTAATCGGGGAAACGTCGTCTCAAAGTCCCGAATAATTTAACCGTCATCTTCATGTTCAGATCCCCTGTTAGAAATCGAAAATACTGTCAATCTTCTCGTCGGTGATGCTAAAGACAGTGTTATGGGGAGGCAGGGGCTCTTCATAGAAAAACCTGGGGAGTCGATCATCCTCTTTAGTAAATCCGGCCTTTCTATTAAATTCCTTCTCTGCTTTCAACACTCGGATACCCAGTTCAAGGACATCTTCCAGCGCTGGCTGTGTTTCGGTTCTCGCGTTTATGGCCTTTAAAAGGGCTTCCATAGCTTCAGGAGTGGTCAGGGCCACATAGGCCATGAAACACAACCCTGTGCAGTCGGCAGCGGCATTGGTGATTTGAAGTTTTCGGGATGCTTCAACCTGTCCTTCCGGGTTTAATGGGTCGAGATTTTGTCCTAAATATTCACCCACCACGTTGCCGGCCGTGTGGTCAGCGCCCATGGGTGAAGTGGCAAAGGTAACGCCGTTACCGAGCATGGCCCTGGGATCATACGCGGCAATGCTCTGGCCTTTTACCACAGGAACCCGCTGGTGGTTGAAATGTTTGCCGACTGCTGCAGGGCCGCTTCCAAGGATCTTTCCGAATTCGGTTCCCTTGCCGATCTCTTCTACCATCTCAAGGGCCGCTGAGCTATCCCCAAATTCTTTATACCCGGCATCCATGGCAACGGCCACCGCTACTCCCGTACTCATGGTGTCAAGCCCGATGTTATCGCACAGGTTATCAAGTCGAGCAATGGTGTCCAGATCAGCGATGCCGGTCATGCCGCCCATTGACCAGATGGTCTCGTACTCCAGCGCGCCGGTTACATACTTCCCTTCTTTGTCCACGAATTCATTGGAGCAACTGATGATGCATTGGCTGCAGCCTGCATGTGTTGTCTTTCCACCTCTTTTTTCGATAAGCTCGGCCATGGCTTCCCCGCTAATCTTTTCCCACCCATCAAACACGCCTTTTCGGGCGTTGTAGCTGGGAAAGGCGCCCATGGAATTTACGGGGGCCACCAGGCAGGCTGTGCCGAGTCTGGGCATAATCTCGACGTTCATGTGATCTGTTTTTACGATTTCGGTAACGGCCCTGACCGCTTCCTTGAAGGCTTCCGGGTCGGCTATGGGGTCGGGGTTTTTCCCGCGCTGATCTACAACCAGGGCCTTAAGGCCTTTGGCGCCCATAACCGCGCCCAGGCCCCCTCGACCTGCGGCACGGCAGGGACGGCCCTCAACGTCAGAAGATTGTATAGAGGCTGCGGTCAACCTGAATTCACCGGCTGGCCCGATACAGAGCACCGAGGTCCTCTTTCCGTAGCTCTCAAGAATCTTTTCCACCAGGGGATAAGTGCGCATTCCCTTGTATTCTTGGGCTGGAAGAAGGCTTGCATCTCCCTTTTCGTCAATCCGAAGGAAGCTGAGGTCTCCTTCCGGTGCTTGCCCTTCGATAATGATCGCTGTGATTCCCAGACGGCCCAAGGCCGCACCAACGGTCCCCCCCGCATTGCTCTCTTTGATTGTCCCTGTCAGCGGGCTTTTGGCCCCTATGGATATGCGGCTGGTATTGGGCAGAGATGTACCGCTCAAAAGGCCCGGGGCAAAAACAAGCTTGTTTTCCGGTCCCAGGGGATCGCATTTTGGCGGCACCTCCGAGTTGACCATAATGGATGTGAGGCCTCTTCCACCAAGCCCTGCATAATCCTGTGGTACATCTTCAGTACGAATGGTTTTTTTGTTCATGTTTACTCTTATGAGCTTCATGCCTATCTCCTCCTTTCATTCTAGGGGGTGACGCCACTTTTAACGACAGATTTGCCTGGCATTCGCCTTCGCCGGGATGCGCCGCACGGGGAAGCGCGAGGAGCTTCAGTAAGGTCCGATTACAGGCGTAAAACCGGCTTTAGCACACGCCTCTTTTCCATGTCTTCCACCGCCTTATTTATGTCGTCGAATGGATAGAAACTGATCAATCGGTCGAAAGGCAAACGCCCCTGTTTATATAGCTCAATGAGCTTGGGGATAAACAGGTCCGGATGGCCGTCTCCCCCGAGGATCCCCTTGACCGTCCTGCCGTTCATAAGGAGGTCCATATCCAGACCTACCTCGGTGGCCGGTGGCACAACCCCCAGGAGACCGCAAACTCCGAGGCGGGGCAGGGAGTCCACGGCCTGCCGAAGCAGAGTGGGATTACCTGCACATTCCAGGGTAAATTCCGCACCCCCGCCGGTAATGTCCCGGATCGCCTCGACCGGATCCACCTCGCTGCTGTTGACGGTATGGGTGGCTCCCAATTCCTTTGCCAGCTTCAGGGACTCCGGGCGCCTGGCCACGGCGATGATGGTGGTATAACCGCACACGACAGCGCCGAGAATGGCGCTCAGCCCCACATTGCCGACGCCGAACACGGCAATGGAGGATCCGGGCCTGGCCTGAAACGAATTCATGACTGCGCCGGCACCGGTCATGACGCCGCACCCCAGGGGTCCCAGGATCTCAAGGGGGACGTCCTTCGGCACCTTTACGACATTCCGTTCGTTGGCCAGCGAGAAATCGGCAAAAGAAGACTGGTTAAAAAAGGAACCATGGATGACCTGGTCGCCTTTTCGCAGAGTCGGGCTACCGTCTGGACGAGCGCCGTTGAAATTGTACTGGAAGAAATTCATGCAATATAGAACCTTGCCTTCCTTGCACGCTGTGCATTTCCCGCAGTAGTCCCAGGCCAATACCACATGATCTCCCGGTTTGACCTTGGTCACCCGTGCCCCTACTTTTTCGACAACGCCGGCCCCTTCATGGCCGAAGACACTCGGGGGTGGCGGAATAGGGAGATGCCCGTCCCGGGCTGCTAGATCCGTGTGGCAGATCCCAACGCCGACTATCCTGACCAGCACCTCATCGTCGTTTGGCTCACTGAGTTCCAATTGTTCGATATTGAACTTCCCCGATTGCTCATAAACGACCGCAGCCTTAATCTTCATTTTTCCCTCCTTAGCAATGAATAGATATTAAATCCCCAACTGGATTTGAGATTATTATTAAACCGAGTGCAGATAGAAAAACTGCTTGAATACTATGATCAAAAAAGATATTGTTCTTGTAGTTTTTTACTTTGAGCATCTTTTGTCAAGTGAAATATTGTCTTAGGGATGATTTGTTACATATAGACACCGTTGCGTAGCACCCCTGTCCGTCATTCCCCGGGCCGTTCGACAGGCTCATGGTCCCGAGCGCCTCGGCTATGCTCGGCGTCGAGGAACTCACGGCTTTGAATATTGCAGAAGGGTTGGCCGTTTAATGCGGAGTCTT